>JALTNO010000099.1 GCA_027000645.1 Paracoccaceae bacterium
AGCTTTTCGCTGATGAACGATTTTCGCATCTACACGCTGAACGGCGTGGTATCGTTCCAGGACGATTTCTCCGAAAAGGAGAGCGCTCAGACCCTTTATCTGGATCTGCGCAACCATCTGATCCACCATCTGGTGTCCGACAAGCTGGATCGAGGGGCGTTCGGTACCGCAAAGATCGCGCTGCGGTTCACCATGCGTGCGATGTTGCGGCTGCATTACGAAACCGCCGAAGCGCTGCTGCTGTCATGGGAAGATGTGATGCGCGGCCCCGGGTTCTTCGACGAGAACATCGACATGGCCGAGCGGCGGGCCACCATAAGGGATATGATGCGCACCGAGGTCTGGCAGGACGTGGAGCCGGACATGCTGAAGGAAAGGAAATCTCTGACCCGTTGGCCGCGGCCGCTGCGGCACAATTTCGGGGTATGGACCCTGAATGGCCACCTGGTGCCCTTCTCGGGGCGGCTCTGGGATCGGATCGTTCTGGGGATCGGCGAGCGCAGCATCGTCTTTCCCGCTTTCGGAGCGGCCCGGATCACCTATCTGAACACGGCCGGCAACAAGGCCTATACCGTCACCCAGTCGAAGCGGCGCTTTTTTGCGCTTGGCTGGCGGATGGGGCGGCTGTTGTGGCGGTTCATGCGGGATTACGACGATCTGAAGGCTGCCTATCGTAGCGGCTATGACGATCTGACCTCCCCCGCCTACTGGGAGCGCCGGCTGGAAATCGAGGCTGTGGAAACGCCCGTGCCGGTCGAACGCCTCGACACGACAAAAGAGCAAGCCGTCCCCTGACGGCTTGCCCCCCTAATTTCCCTGACACGTCCGGTCAACCGGCCACGAAGCGGTTATTCCGTGGTCGTTGTCGTTGTCGTGGTGGTCGTGGTCCCGTCGTCGCCGCCGACAATGAGAGCCAGACCGGCTGCTGCGGCGACGAGTCCGATCGCGGCTTCCGTCGTCAGGGCAGTCCCGCCGAGAACGCCGGTAGATGCGTTACTGCCGCCAGTCGTCGCAGCGGCGGTCTTCTTTTCATGCTCTGCCGCTTGTGCCTGATTGGCAACGGCGCCAGCGAATCCGATGGTGCTGGCAATCAGCGCAGCGAGAAACTTCTTCATGATTCAAACCTCCTGGTCGAACTTGAGCCATTTGTAGCGTGAACCGCGCGATGTTTCAACGCGCGGTAGAGGTCAGGTGGGTGCAATCGGTGCCTTTTTGCTTCAATTCCGTCCGATCGGCCGGTTCACCAGCCGCCGGATGCGCAGGTAGCCGATCCCCGGCCCGGCCCATTGCCGCGACTGCCAGACAATGCCCGACCGGTCATCGACCCAGTAATCGTTGATGATTCCACCCCCCGGTCCTTCGCAGCGCTCCTGCAGGCGGCGGGTGGGGTGGACCAGTTCGACGATCTCCACCGGCTCGGGGCCGAGATCGCGCAATTCGCATTCCAGCGCCAGCCGGAGCTCCTTGTTGTCCAGCCCCGAGATCATCTGCACATGTTCGCCGCTGCCCGCGGGGCCGGGCGAATCGCCGCGAACGGGAACCGAACTCGACAGCAGGTCGTTGCCCAGGCCCCGGGTGGCGATCACCACCCCGTTGCGGGTGGCCAGCGTGGCGTTGTCTTCCGAGCGCCAGACGGTGATCAGGCCGGGGCCGTCGTCGCGGCGCACGGTGTCGAGGAAGAGATAGGCCTGCACCCCGCGCCGCTCCAGCGTCACCTCGATGGCCGAGATCGTGACCGTTTTCAGGGCCTCCCGGGTCAGCGGCGGGCGGTCCGGCGGCTTTCCGGCGGCGGCCTTCTGCGCCGCGGCCCCCATCGCCTGGACGATCTGCAGCTCGGCCCGCTGGCCGACATTGCCGCCGGCGCACCCTGCCAGTACCAGGGCCGCAAGAAGAAGGCCGGCCGGCCGGAAGAGCCCCGCGCGCGCCGTCATTGCCAGACCCTCGCCCACTGATCGCGCAGGGCCTTGCGGTGGGCCGCCCGCACCTGGCCGTAAAGCCGCCCCGGCACCCGCACCATCTGGCCGCCGTCGCGCTGGATCGGCCGGATCGTGGTGCCGACCGACCGGGTCGAGGGCTTGCCCAGAAACCAGCTGACGGGGATCGAGAAGCGGATTCCCTTGTCGAACGACCCTTCGCCGAAATCGGCGGCCGAGACATTGGTCAGGGTGAAGAACGCCCCGACCCGGAATCCGTTGTCGAAGACCCGGTCGAACCCGAAGGTCGCCCCCCAGTCGCCGGCCAGGTAGCGCCCGGCATCGATGCGGGCGAGATAGCCGTCGCCGAATTCGAGATAGGCCGAGGCATGGCCGGTCAGCACGCTGTAGTCGCGGAATCCGAAACGCTGGTCATAGGCGCGCTGGCGGACGTAATTTGCCTCGACCCCCAGCGCCAGCGGGCTGTTCACCGGCTTCCACAGGATCTCGCCCGAAAGGCCGCCATACATGCTTTCCAGATAGCCCGCGGTCAGCCGCGCATAGAGATCCGGCCCCGCCCGCCACTGCCGGGCGACATAGAGGTTCTCGATCGTGGTGCCGTACTGGGCATAGAGGTTCTGGTCGGTGCGCACATGCGGCAGGACCGAGTTCGATGGCCGCCCGCCCTTGACGTTGCCGGCGATGCGCTGGCGCAACATCCCCACCATCAGCCAGCCCGGCGCCGGGCGGAAGGTGGCGGTCAGGTCCAGCCCCACATCCATGCGCAGCGGCTTGGACGGGTCGAAATAGGCCGGCGACGTATAGGGCACCACCGACCAGCCGAAATCGGGATAGAGCCCCTCGGCCCGCACCGCGTTCGCCGGCTGCGGCCCGGCATCGGCAATCCCGGTGACCGAAAGCAGCGCCTGCGCGGCCTGTCCGTCGAATTCCAGCGCCTCCAGGTCCGAGCGGCGCAACTCGGTGGCCGACAGCGCCATGTCCTCCACCACCGGGATCAGCCGGAAGGTCTCGACCGAGGCGGGCATCACCCGCGCCATCGCCCGCGCCGCCCGGCCGATCGCGTTGGCGTAGGATCCGTAGCGGCGGTTGCGAAAGCGCAGCTCGGCGCTTTCCGCCCCGACCGAGAGGGCTTCCAGCAAAAGCCCCTCGGCCGCGAGTTCCGGCGCCAGCCGGTCGCGCAGCGCCGCCCCCGCCCCCGGCGCCGCGGCCCAGGCGGTGCTCCAGACTTGCGGCGCGCGTTCGGGCGCGGGGCGCGGCACCACCGGTTTCGGCGCCGGCGGGGCCATCGGCATGGGCGGATGGCGCGGGTTGAGCTGGGTCTGCAGCGTGATCCCGACTTCCGACCCGTACATGTAGTAGGCACCAAGCCGGGTGCGCGGCGTGGCCTGGTATTCGACCCCGAAATTGAACGGCGAGCGCTTGCGGAAGACCGAGGAGGTCTGCGTTTCGGTCACGTAATCGTCCGAGGAATATTCGGCCTTGAACCCCCAGCGCGCGTTCGGGGCCCATTCCAGCCCGCCGAACAGGGCGAAGGGGCCGCGAAACCACTGATCCCAGGACAGCTGCCCGCCGGTGGAGCCGCCGACGAAGCTGGGGCGGCGCCCGGTCGAGCCGAGGCTGCCATGCGAGCCCAGCCGGCCCCAGCCGATCCCGGCCGTGACCTTCAGCCGCCCCGGCTGCTGCCCGCCGCCCCAGCGGGGCGTGTCGAAGCCCTTGGTGGCGACGAGATATTCCCCCGAGAAGAACCCGGTGCCGGCGAAATCCTGCAGTCCCATGGTCACCCCCGGCCGCCAGCGCCCTTCTTGCAGCAGCCGCAGCCGCACGTCGAAAGCGCGGTCGTAATAGGTGGAGAAGCCGTAGAGATTCAGTTTCCTGATCCCGGCATAGCGGAAGCTTGCCGACAGCCAGGGCATGCCCTGGAAGGTCAGGCCGATCCGGCCGTTGCCGCCGAAATACGAGATCCCGGTGGTGAACTGCCCGTCGGGCAGCATTTCAGCCGAGGGCATGTCCATCAGCCCCGGCGAGCCGTAGAAGTTCAGGCTTGGCGGTACCGGTGCCGCAAAGGGGGGCATGTATCCCGGTTCGCGTTCCTGTGCCGTGGCGGGATCGGCGGCGGACATGGCCGCCAGCAGGCCGCCCAGCACCGCGCCGGCGGCGGTCCGGCCCGGGAATGGGCGTTCGATGGTCATGCGCGCCGTGCCGGCATGAAGCGGGCCGCCTTTTCCTTGCTGGGGTTCCGGATCTGCTTAGATCACAGGCGTCGCGGGCGAATCAACTGCCTCATGAAAGCCATGTTTCGGCCATGAAGGGGTTGCCCGAATCTGCCGTTTCGGGGACAGTGCGCGAGGCTTTAATTTGATTGTTTCGTTCATGGAAACATATACCCCCGAATAAGGGGGGTAAGGAGACCCCGACTTGTTCCATCACCGGCCCGCGGCTACCTTTCCTCTCGGGTATTTTTCAAACGTTTAAAACCATTTGAACGTTTGCAGCGTGTGTGTTGCGAGTGTCTGGGGTTCGGGGGGGTATGTACAAGGTTCACACGGACGTTTCAGGCCGTGACGGGGGTGCCGGAATAGCGGAAAGGCTGGCCATGGCGGCCGGAACGGATGCCGCCTGCATCGGTCTTTACGACTGTGCAAACCGGCGTTTTCTCGATGTCTGGGTCGGATATGGCACGACGGCAGCGGGCCTGTCCGGAGAGGTCGTGGCCGAAGCGGTCGAGCGGGCGCTCAGGACCATCGTGTCCCTGCGGCAGCCGGATCCGGCCCTGGGCGGCGGGTCCGCGCAGGATGCGCGAGCCGAACGCACCACCTGGGTGAAATCCCATACCCTGCTGGCCGGCATCGGCCCGCGCCATGGCAACATCGTCGGCGTCTGCGCGCTTCACTCTGCCTCGCGCGGGCAGATGGACACGCCGGCGCGGCAGAACCTCGTCCAGATCGGCCTGACCTATGCGCAGCAGCTGATGCGCGGGCAGGACGATTCCGACGCGCCGGCGCGCAGCCAGATCCCCGAGATCATCCTGCGCAGCCTGTCCTTCGGCTTTGCCGTGGTCGACGGGGAAGGGACGCTGGACTATGTCAACGAGGCTTCGGAACGCTGGCTGCGCCGCCGCAAGGAGCTGATCGTGCGCGACGGCCGGATCTCGGCGCGCAAGCCGCGCAACCAGCAGCGCCTGCTGGAGGCCCTGCGGGCGGCGACCTCGGGGCCGCGGCGGACATCGGTGCTGCTGATGGAGGATGGCGACGGCCGGGCCCGGACGCTGATCGTGATGCCGATCAGCCGCGTTCCGACCCGTGCCCTCATCATCTTCGGCCGCGAGAAGAACGACCAGGCCATGCGCGACCTGCTGCTGGAATCCTTCGGGCTGACCATGGCCGAACGCCGGCTTGCCCGGCAGCTTCTGACCGGCAAGTCGCTGGCCGATGCGGCTGCCGAGGCCAACCTGACGATCTCGACCGCGCGCAGCTATCTCAAACGGATCTTCGCCAAGACCGGGATGCACCGGCAGGGGCAGCTGATCGCGCTGTATCATTCGCTGATGCCGCCGGTGGAAGTGGCACCGAACCCGGCCGGCGACACGCCGTCGGGCTCGGCCTGACCGGCCCGGTTCTTTCCTCCTTCACACCCCGCCCTTCTCCCCTTCTTCGCATTCGGCACGGAAGCGGTCGATGATGACGCGGGCGTCTTCGGGCTCGAACAGCAGCACCACCAGATCCTCGGGGCCGGCCGCGCGCAGGCAGCGCAGCGCCAGTTCCTCGTGATCGCGGCCCATGGTCAGCCTGTCTTCGGCGGCGCCATGCCCGATCAGCACGTCATGCACCGTCTGCAGCATCTCGCCCAGGGGATCGTCGCCCGTGTAATAGCCGTATTTGCGGATCGACCGGAGCTCGCCCGCCACCGAGATGTGGTCGAAGGTCCCGACCAGGGCGTCGCCCGCATCCTGCGCCTTGGCCGGGCCGCTGTTGGACAGCGTCCGCGTGATCAGCAGCCGCCGCCCGGCCACCGGCATTTCCTTCACGATGCGGCAGATTTCCCGGAACCCGTCCTCGTTATGGGCATAGTCCACCAGCACCCGGCAGGGCAGGCCGTGGACGAAATTGTAGCGCCCGGGCGCCATTTCGAGGTTGGCCTCGAACCCGGACAGGGCGGTGCGGATGATGTCCGGCGCCAGCCCCTGGGCATCGGCCAGGGCGATGGCGAACATCGCGTTCATCACGTTGAATCGCAGCAGCCCTCCCGCCGCGGCGGGAATGTCGGCCACCTTCATGAAGGGCTCGTGCGTCTCTCCGCCGGCCCGGATGATCCAGTCCTCGCCGTCCCGGTTCCCGACGAAGATCCCTTCGCCGCCGGCCGCCAGATGCGCGGTCATTGCCGGGGTGGCGGGGTCCTCGGCCACGAGAATGCGCCGCGCCGCCGGCGACGCCCGGCCCACCGCCACGCAGCGCGGATCGCCGGCATTGACCACCACCGCGTCGCGGGCGCGCAGCAGCACCCGCCCCTTCAGGCGCGCCATCTCGTCGAGGGTGGAAATCCCCTCCTGCCCCAGGTGGTCGTTGGCGACATTGAGCAGCGCGGCCACGTCGTAGCGGTCGCAGGGCTGTCCGAAGCGGATGAGCCCCAGGCGCGGCATTTCCAGAATCGCCGCCTCGACCGCCGGATCGCCGAACAGAAGCCATGCCCCGGGCAGGCCGGAGAGGTTCTGCGTGTCCACCCGGTCGCGCCCGATCCAGGTGCCCGGCGTGGTGCAGACCCCCGCCGTCCGGCCCGCGCATTGCCAGATATGGTGCAGCATCAGGGCGGTGGTGGTCTTGCCGTTGGTGCCGGTGATGGCCGCGGTGGGAATGCGCGCGGGGCGGTCCCCGAACAGGATGTCGAGCACCTCGCCGTTCACGTCGCGATGCGGCACGCTCAGCCAGTGCGGGCGGAATGCCGGCTGGCCGTTCACCT
>JALTNO010000100.1 GCA_027000645.1 Paracoccaceae bacterium
GCACCGGCGGCCCGGTCCGGCTGGATCTATTCGGGGACGTGCTGGACGGGGCGCGCCGCTTTGACCCGGCCACCCAGCGCACCACCGAAAGGCTGGAGATGGTGGAGCTGGCTCCGGTCAGCGAAGTGATCCTGGACGAGGCCTCCATCCGCCGGTTCCGCCAGAACTACCGCATCGAGTTCGGCGCCGCCGGAACCGACGATCCGCTCTACGAGGCGATCAGCGCCGGGCGCAAGCATCAGGGCGTCGAGCACTGGCTGCCCTTCTTTCACGACCGGCTGGAGACGCTGTTCGACTACCTGCCCGATGCAACGGTGACGCTGGACGACCAGGTGACGCCGACACGGCTTGCTCGGTGGGAAAGCATCACCGACCAGTATGAAACCCGCCGCGAGGGCCTGCAGCACAAGGCGCGCATGGATACGGTCTACAAGCCGGTGCCGCCGGGGCTGCTGTATCTGGACGATGCGGCATGGGGGCAGGCGCTGGAGGGGCGCCGGGTGCTGCAGTTCCACCCCCTCCCGCAGGCCTCGGGGCCCGGCGTGATCGATGCGGGCGGGCGCATCGGGCGCAATTTCGCGCCCGAGCGCCAACAGGAAAAAGTCAATCTGTTCAGCGCTCTGGCCGATCATGTCAAGGCGCGGCTTGAACATGGCCCGGTGGTGGTTGCCTCCTATTCCGAGGGCGCGCGCGAGCGCCTTTCCGGCCTGATCGCGGATGAGGGCCTGACCGGGGCCGTCCCGGTCCGCGACGCTTCTGCCATCGGCCGGGGGGGGCTATATCTGGCGGTCTGGCCGCTTGAGCACGGCTTCCAGTCTCCCGGCCTCACGGTGATCTCGGAACAGGATGTCCTGGGCGACCGGCTGATCCGCGCCCCGCGCCGGCGGCGGCGGGCCGAGAACTTCCTGACCGAGGCGCAGGCGCTGACCCCCGGTGATCTGGTGGTGCATGTGGACCACGGCATCGGCCGCTATCGGGGGCTGGAGGTGATCACCGCCGCCGGTGCGGCGCATGAATGCCTGCATCTGGAATATGCCGAGGGCGCGCGGCTCTACCTGCCGGTGGAGAATATCGAGCTGCTGTCCCGATACGGGCATGAGGAGGGGCTTCTCGACCGGCTGGGGGGCGGGGCGTGGCAGGCGCGCAAGGCGCGGCTGAAGGAACGCATCCGCGAAATGGCCGACCGGCTGATCCGGGTTGCAGCGGAACGTGCCTTGCGCAAGGCGCCGGTGCTTGAACCCGAACGCCACGCATGGGAATCCTTCTGCGCGCGCTTCCCCTGGCAGGAGACCGACGATCAGCTGCGCGCCATCGAGGACGTGCTGGACGATCTGGCCTCGGGGCGGCCCATGGACCGGCTGATCTGTGGCGATGTGGGCTTCGGCAAGACCGAGGTGGCCATGCGCGCGGCATTCGTTGCCGCAATGGCCGGGGTGCAGGTGGCGGTGGTGGCGCCGACCACGCTGCTGGCGCGGCAGCATTACGCCTCGTTTTCCGAGCGGTTCCGGGGATTCCCCATGACCGTCCGGCAGTTGTCGCGCTTCGTCCCGGACGCGCAGGCGCGCGAGACGCGCAAGGGGTTGGCCGACGGCACGGTGGATATCGTGATCGGAACCCATGCGCTTCTGGCCCGGGGGATCCGGTTTCGCAATCTCGGCCTGCTGGTGGTGGACGAGGAACAGCATTTCGGCGTCGCCCACAAGGAGCGGCTGAAGGCGTTGCGCTCGGACGTTCACGTGCTGACCCTGACCGCCACGCCGATCCCGCGCACGTTGCAGCTTTCGCTTTCGGGGGTGCGGGATCTCAGCATCATCGGCACGCCGCCGGTGGACCGGCTGGCGATCCGCACCTATGTCAGCGAATTCGACGCGGTGACCGTCCGCGAGGCGCTGTTGCGCGAACATTACCGCGGCGGGCAGAGCTTTTACGTGGTGCCCCGCATCTCGGACCTGCCCGAGATCGAGGAATTCCTGCGCGAACAGGTGCCCGAGGTCAGTTTCGTCACCGCCCATGGCCAGATGCCGGCGGGAGAGCTGGATGCCCGCATGAACGCCTTCTACGACGGCAAGTATGACGTGCTGCTGGCCACGACGATCATCGAATCGGGGCTGGACATACCGCGCGCGAACACCATGATCGTGCATCGCGCGGACATGTTCGGGCTGGCCCAGCTCTACCAGATCCGGGGGCGGGTCGGGCGCTCCAAGACCCGCGCCTATGCCTACCTGACCACGAAGCCGCGCGCGCCGCTGACGCCGGCTGCGGAAAAGCGGCTGCGGGTGCTGGGCAGTCTCGACATGCTGGGGGCGGGGTTCACCCTTGCCAGCCAGGATCTGGACATTCGCGGCGCCGGCAACCTGCTGGGCGAGGAACAGTCGGGCCAGATGCGCGACGTGGGCTATGAACTTTACCAGTCGATGCTGGAAGAGGCGATCGCCAGGATCAAGGCGGGCGAGCTGGAGGGGCTGACGGAGGCCGACGACCAGTGGGCGCCGCAGATCAACCTCGGCGTGCCGGTGCTGATTCCGGCGGATTACGTTCCGGATCTGGACGTGCGCCTCGGCCTCTACCGGCGCCTCTCGGCGCTGCATACCAAGGTCGAGCTGGAAGGCTTTGCCGCCGAGCTGATCGACCGGTTCGGCAAGCTGCCGAAAGAGGTGAACACCCTGCTGCTGGTGGTGCGCATCAAGGACATGTGCAAACGGGCCGGTATCGCGCGGCTCGATGGCGGGCCCAAGGGGGCGACCATCCAGTTCCACAATGACAAATTCGCCTCGCCCGCGGGGCTGGTCGAGTTCATCCAGGCACAGGACGGGCTGGCGAAGGTCAAGGACAACAGGATCGTGGTTCGCCGGGACTGGCGCCGCGACAGCGACAGGATCAAGGGCGCCTTCGCCATCGCCCGGGACCTGGCCGAGAAGGTGGCGCAGGAGCGCCGGCGGCAGAAGAAGGCGCGGGGCGCGCGCGCTGACGGCGGCTGAAGGGCGGCTGACGGGGCCCGGCCGTGACGGCGGGCGGGCGTCTCAGAGCCGGTCCTTCGGTTCCCGCCCGGCGAAGAAGGCGTCGAGATTGTCCAGCGCCCGGAACCCCATAGCATCGCGGGTGCGGCGCGTGGCGCTGCCGATGTGGGGCAGCATGAAGATGTTGTCATGGGCGGCAAAGGCGGGATTGCCGCCCGGTTCGGTGCGGAAGCAATCCAGCCCTGCCGCCGCCAGATGCCCCGAGCGGATCGCCTCCAGCAGCGCCTCTTCGTCCACCAGCGCCCCGCGCGCGGTGTTGACCAGCACCGCGCCCTCGGGCAGTTGCGCGATGCGCGCGGCGTTCATCAGCCCCTCGGTTTCCGGCGTGGCCGGGCAGTGCAGCGACAGGAAATCGCTGACCGGCAGCAGGGTGTCGAGACTTTCGTGGAAGATGGCGCCCTGTTCCTGTTCGGGCGGCAGGCGGCGGCGGTTGTGGTAGTGGATCTCCATCCCCAGGCCGCGGGCGTTGCGGGCCATGGCCCGGCCCACGCGCCCCATGCCGATGATGCCCAGCCGCGCGCCGCTGACCTGCTTGCCGACCATGAAGGCCGGCGACCAGCTGTCCCAGCGGCCTTCGCGCACCAGCCGGTCGCCCTCGATCGCGCGCCGGGCCGCGCCCAGCATCAGCAGCAGCGCCAGCTCGGCGGTGGCGTCCGACAGCACGTCGGGGGTGTTGGTCACGACGATCCCGCGCGCCTTCAGCGCCGGCAGGTCACAGTGATCGACCCCCACCGAGTGGTTGGCGATGATCTTCACCCGGTCCGACAGCCGCGCCGCCACATCGGCGTTGAAGATCTCGGAATGGCAGGGAAGGATGGCGTCGAAATCGCGGCTCATCTGCACGATCTCGTCCGCGCTCCAGGTGCGGTCTTCCCAGTTGATGGTGGCGTCATAGTCGCGCGCGGCGCGCTCCAGCGTCGCGTCCGACAGGCGGCGGGTGATCCAGAGCCGGGGCTTTCCGGTCATGGCGGCCTATTTCCCGTTGCCCCTGGAATCCTTCTTCATCACCGCGTCCTCCCAGAAGTCATAGACCGCCATCAGCAGCACGAAGATCGCGATGATCCAGAAGGGCAGCCCGCCCCAGAAGCCGGCAAATCCCGAGGTGATGCTTTCGGCCAGCCCGACGATGAAACCGATCAGTCCCAAGGTGGCTATGGCCGCGACGATGATGGTGGTAGCTCTGTCCAGCATGGGCCCACTCCCTTATTCGTTCATATCACTCTGTTGCAGCGACGTCAGCAGCCAGTTGGCGGTGCGCATCAACCGGTCGTCCTCTTCGGCGCCGCCGATCAGCTGCACCCCCACCGGCAGGTCGTTCTCGCCCACCAGCAGCGGCAGGTTCACCGCGGGCAGGCCGCACAGCGACCACAGCGTGCAGAAGACCGGATCGCCGGTGCCGTCCTCGAAGGGCGGAGCCTCGCCGGTGGCGGCAGGCGCGATGATCGCGTCGTAATCCTTGAAGAAGCCGCCAAAGAAGGCCTCGGCACTGGCCTTGACCTGCAGCGCCTCTTCATAGGCGTCGGCAGGAATTTTCCGCGCCCGTTCCAGCGCCTCGCGCAACTGCGGCGAAAGCCGGTCGCGGTTCTCGGCAAGGAAGGCCTCGTGCCGGTGCAGGATCTCGTAGTCCTGGATGGTCCGGTGCACGCCCACCAGCGCGGTCAGCTTTTCATGCGGCGGCAGGCGATCCACCTGATCGCCGAGGGCCTCGACAACTTCCTCGATCCCCGCGCGGGCATCTTCCTCCAGCCGCGCGTGCCACGGCATCTCCAGGAAGGCAAAGGCCGGCTCCACCGGCGCCTCCGAACGCGCCCCGGCCAGCATTTCCGGCCGCGGGCGGGGATACGAGGCCGGGTCGGCCGGGTCGTAGAAGGCCAGCGCATCGGCAAGCGCCGCCGCGTCTTCAAGGCTGCGCGCGAACACGCCGATCTGGTCCAGCGATGCCGACATTTCCCACACGCCCCGGCGCGGGATCACGCCGCGGGTGGGCTTGAAGCCGAAGGTGCCGCAGAACGCGGCGGGGCGGATGACCGAGCCGTTGGTCTGCGTGCCCACCGCCAGCGGCACGTGGCAGGCCGCCACCGCCGCGGCCGAGCCCGAGGACGACCCCCCCGGCGTGCGCGCCGGGTCGTGCGGGTTGCGGGTCGCGGCCGGGGCCATGAAGGCCAGCTCGGTGGTCACGGTCTTGCCCATGATGACGGCGCCGGCCTCGCGCAGCCGATCGACCACCGCCGCATCCGCCGGCGGCCTGCGCCCGGCGAAGATCGCCGTGCCGCATTCGGTGGGCATGTCGCGCGTGTCGATGATGTCCTTGAGGCCCACCGGAATTCCGTGCAGCGCGCCGGTGGGGCGGCCGCTCCTGCGGATGGCGTCGGCCTCGCGGGCCTGGGCCAGCGCCGCCTCGGGATCCAGATGGGCCCAGGCGCGGATCGCGCCGTCGGTCTGCGCGATCCGGTCGAGGCAGGCTGAGACCAGTTCCTCGGAGGAAAGCAGCCCCTCGCGCATCAGCGCCTGCGCCTCCAGCGCGCCGAGTTCCTCGGGAGGGGTTGGTCTGCGATCATGCATCACTGGACATATTCCCCGAACAGGTAGTCAGGCAGCCACAGCGCGATGCCGGGGAACTGGTAGAGCATCACCATCGACAGGATCACGATGCCCAGATAGGGCATGATGCCGCGGAAGATGTCCATCAGCTCCACCTCTTTCTTCAACACCCCCTTGAGGTAATAGGCCGACATGGCCATTGGCGGGGTCAGGAACGAGGTCTGCAGGTTCAGCGCGATCAGCATGGCGAAGAAATACGGGTTGATACCGAAGATTTCGAGCATGGGCAGGAAGATCGGCACGAAGATCACCAGGATTTCCGACCATTCCAGCGGCCAGCCGAGGAAGAAGATGATCAGCTGCGCGATCACAAGGAACTGCCAGGGCTTGAGATCCATCGACAGCACCCAGTCCTTGATCACGTCGTGCCCGCCGAGATAGGAAAACACGCTGGCGAAGGTCCACGATCCCACGAACAGCCAGCAAACCATGGCCGTGGCCTTGGCGGTCAGGAAGACGCTTTCCTTCACCTTCTTCCAGGTCAGCGAGCGGTACATCGCCGCCAGCACCAGCCCGCCCAGCGCGCCCATGGCCGCGGCTTCCGCCGGGGTGGCAAGGCCGCCCAGGATCGAGCCCAGAACCAGCATGATCAGCACCGTCAGCGGCACGAAGGAGATCAGCAGATCCAGATAGATCTGACGCGGTGGGGGCACGTCCTCCTGGCGCGGCTTGGGCGCGATCGAGGGCTGGAAATAGACCCGGATGATCACATAGGCGATGTACAGCCCCGCCAGCATCAGCCCCGGGAACATGGCCGCGGCGTAAAGGCGCAGCGGCGACAGTTCGGCAATCGCCGCATAGACGATCAGCATGATCGAGGGCGGGATCAGGATGCCCAGCGTGCCGCCGGCGCAGATCACGCCAGAGGCGAATTTCTTGTTGTAGCCGGCGCCCGCCATGGCCGGAAAGGCCAGCAGGCCCATCAGCGTCACCACCGCGCCGACGATACCGGAGGCGGTCGAGAACACCGCGCAGGTGATCAGGGCCGCGATCGCCATCGAACCGGGCAGGTTGCGCGCCGCCATCTGCAGCGAATAGAACAGCCGGTTCACGATGTTGGCCCGTTCCACCACGTAGCCCATGAACAGGAACAGCGGGATGGCGACCAGGGTATCGTTCTCCATCACCGAGTAGGTGTTCTGGTTGAGCAGGTAGAAGATCTGGTTGTCGAAGATCTCGGCGAAGGTCTCGGGTGAGTGCCAGTAGGCGTAGTAGCCGAAGCCCACCCCCATCGCCAGCA
>JALTNO010000101.1 GCA_027000645.1 Paracoccaceae bacterium
GCGCCCCAGCGGTTCGCCCAGCACCAGCGCCCCCAGCCCGACCATGAAGAACACCTGCGCAAAGCCCAGCGTGATCGCCGTGGCGAGCGGCAGCACCGCCACCGCCCATATTCCGCCGCCCAGCGCGGCAAAGGCGCCCAGGATGCGCAGCGCGTGCAGGCCCGGGCGGCGCGTGGCGAGGCTCGCCGGAAAGCCCGGCGCGATCATCGGCAGGGTGGACGCCAGCACCACCGACTGGCGCAGGAACAGGATTTCGAGCACGTGAAACCGCACCGCGGCAATCTTGGCCAGCGCGGCGGCGACCGAATAGAGCGCGGTGGCGGTGAGCGCCCAGAGGAGCGCACGTGCATTGTCGGTCATCGGTTGGCTTTCGGATTGCCCTCAGGATGAGGCCTCGCTATAAAGCATCAATACTATTGATGCAATAAGGAACAGAGATGCCCGCCACTTTGCGCTTCTGGTTCGAATTCGCCAGCCCCTATTCCTGGCTCGCGGCCATGCGGATCGAGGCCGAAGCCGCACGGCGCGGCGTGACGCTCGCCTGGCAGCCCTTCCTGCTGGGGCCGATCTTTGCCGACCGGGACTGGTCAACTTCGCCTTTCGTGCTTTACCCCGACAAGGGCCGCTACATGTGGCGCGACGTGGAACGGCAGGCGGCGAAATACGGGCTGACGCTCAGACGCCCCGACCGCACCCCCGGCGGCATCTTCCCCCAGAACGGCCTGCTGGCGGCGCGGCTCTGCCTCGTCGGGCTTGACGAGGGCTGGGGCGAAGGCTTTGCCCGCGCCGCCTTTGCCGCTGCGTTTTCCGAAGGCCATGACATCAGCCGGCAGGACGTGCTCGCCCCGCTCGTCGCTGCCCAGGGGGCCGAACCCGAAGCAGCCCTCACCGCCGCCACCGCATCCGCCACCAAGGCCCGCCTGCGCGCGGCGGTCGAGGAAGCCCGCCGCCTGCACATCTTCGGCGCCCCCAGCTTCACCGTGGGAAGCGAGCTCTTCTGGGGAAATGACCGGCTCGAGGATGCACTGGATTATGCCGCCACCACGTGAGCCGGCCCGAGGATCGGAATAGAGTGGGAAGGCACAATGAAACGGGAGGACGAGCCCCCGTGCAGATCGCATTTGTCGGCTGTGCCAGCCCCGCAGCGCCGGGCGGTCGGCGAGATGCGCGGCCAGTTCCGCCGGAACGCTGTGGCGGGTGCGCGCGAGCGCGCGACTGATCCAGCCCGGCGTCGGGTAAAGCCAGCAATCGGCGGCCGACGGGCCATTGGGGCCGGGCCATGACTGTTCATCAAGGCGGCGTTCGATGCCGTCGAGTTCATCGAAATAGCGCGCGGTGGCCGCGGTAAGCGCGTCGTGTCGCTCCGAGCTCCGGTTGCGCAGAAGCGTCGTGGCGATGGTGGTGGCGGCAGGGCGCAGATCGGCCTCGAAGGCCTTGACCCGCGGCCAGATCACGGCGGCCTCTGCGACCGTGGCGCCGAAAAGCGGGTGCGCGGGCCAGGCCCGGTCGAGCCAGGCGAGGATGGCGATGCTTTCGCGCAGGACCAGCGTGCCATGGCGCAAGGCGGGTACCTGCCCTGTGGGGTTGATCGTCAGATAGGCGGGTGTGCGGTTTTCGCCCTTGCCATGGTCCAGCCGGCGCGAGGTGAAGGGAATGTCCTTGAGAACCAGCCCCAGCATCACCCGCCAGGAGGGCGGGCTGCCGGAAATCCAGTAGAGTTCGGAAAGCGCGGTTTCGGTCATCGGGGGTCGCCTTTCAGTCGATGACACCGGCTTACCCGTGCGGAATAATCGGAAAAACCTTTCCATCCTCACGTCAGCCGTGAAAAATACGCACGAATGAATCTCGATGATCTGAAAACCCTCCGTCTCGTCGCCAGGCAGGGCAGCTTTGCTGCCGCCGCGCGGGTGTTGAATGTTGATCCGTCTTCGGTCTCCCGCACCATTGCCGGACTGGAGCGCGCGCTGGGGCCTAGCGCCGCACCCGCCGGCTGGGTCTGACGGAGGAGGGCGAGATCTACCTGCGTCGCATCGCGCCGCTCATTGACGAGTTCGACCATGCCCGCGAGGCGGCGGCAGGTGTCAGCCAGGCACCCTCGGGCACGCTGCGCCTGGCCGCCTCGGTGGCCTTCGCGCAGGAATGCATCGTGCCGCATCTGGGCGACTTTCACGCATTTTACCCGCAGATCGCGGTCGAGCTTTTGCCCACTGATGCCAATCTGGGCCTGACCGCGGGCGGTATCGACCTGGCGGTGCGGCTGGCTTCGGCACCCGGCGGCGATCTGATCAGCGCGCGGCTGCGGGCGACGCGTTATCTGGTCTGTGCAGCACCCGACTATCTGGCGCGCCACGGCCCCATCACGCGGCCCGAGGATCTGTCGGATCACGCCTGCCTGCGGTTTGCCCTGCCCGAATTCCGCAGCCGTTGGCGGTTTCGGCAAGGGGATGGCGAGCCCATCGAGGTGTCGGTTGACGGCTGGCTGGTGATCGCCAACGCGCTGTCGCTGCGGCAGGCAGCGCTCGACGGGCTGGGGCCGGTGCTGCTGGCCGACTGGCTGGTGGCGCGCGAACTGGCGGCGGAGCGGCCGGTCGATCTTTTCCCGGACTGGGAGTGTACCGCGACCGATTTCGAAACCGGTGCCTGGGCGCTCTATCCCAGCCGCAGCTATCTGCCGCGCAAGGTTCGAGTAATGATCGACTTCCTGCGGGCGCGGCTGAATACCTAGCCGGGGCGGCCTGGTCGGGCGGGCTCGGCTGCGAGGCAGTCCAGAAACCCGGCCACGGCGGCGTTTTCCGGTGCGCCGCGGCCCGTGATGGCAAGCGTGTCGATATGGCCCGCGCCGTCTTTCAGCCTGTGCAGCCGCAGACTGGCGCGGTGAGGGCTGGCCTCGACGGCGCTCAGCGGCAGCAGGGCGATGCCGATACCCGCGGCCACACAGCCCAGGATGCCGTCGAGCGTGCCAAGCTCGAAGATGTCGTTGGGCGCAAGCCCGGCCCGGCGCAGCCAGTCCAGCGCGAAGGCACGGTAGGAGCAGCCGGCGCGAAAGGCGATAACGGTCTGGTTGGCCGCTGCCACGATATCGGGCAGATCGGGATGGGTGACGAGCACCATTTCTTCGCAAAAGACCGGCGTTGCGATCAGGTCGGGGTGCGGGAAAGTCCCGGCGATGAAGCCGAGGTCGATCTCGCCGGCCAGCAGGCGCGCGGCCAGCTCTTCGGTGGTGCCAGTCTCGGCGCGGATCCGCAGGCCGGGATGGGCTGCGCGAAACCGCGCCAGCGCCGGGGTCAGGCGCACCGCCAGCGTGGTCTCCATCGAGCCCAGCCGCAGAAGGGCGGGCCGGTCGGAAAACCCTGCGACCGCACGCCGGGCGCGCTCAGCGGCGGCGATGACTTCGCGCGCATGGGGCAGCAGCACCTCGCCTGCCGCACTCAGCCGCATGCCCCGGCGCGAGCGCAGGAACAACTCGGCGCCCAGTTCGGCCTCCAGCGCCTTGACGCGGGCAGTGATGTTGGACTGCACCGAATGGAGTTGGCCTGACGCAGCCGAGACGCTGCCGGTTTCGGCCACGGCCAGAAAGGTGCGCAGGGCTTTCAGATCCAAGGTATCTCCAGTGGTGAATGAACATATCTATTATATTCATTTTACATGATGGATGCTTCGGTGTCTATCAATCCGGACAGCAACAAGGAAACGCCCCATGGATCAGCCCGGCCTTGCCACCGCCGCCACGCAGCTCTGCGGTATTTCGCACCCGGTATTTCAGGCTGGCATGGCCGGCATTGCCTGCCCCGAACTGGCCGCCGCCGTGAGCGAGACCGGGGGGCTGGGTCATCTGGGGGCGCTGCGCCTGCCGCCCGCGGCGCTGGCGCGCCAGATCGCCGAGACCCGGGCGCTGACCGACCGCCCATTCGGCATCAATCTGGTGCACAGGGGCGGCCCGGCGATGTTCGAGCATCTGCTTGCCATTGCCATCAAGGCCAGGCCGCGCGCGATTTCGCTGTTTTACGGCGATTTCGCGCGGGTCATCCCGCGTATCCGCGCCGCCGGGATCGTGGCCATGGTGCAGGTCGGCTCCGTGGCCGAGGCGCGCAAGGCCGTGGCCGACGGCGCCGACATGCTGATCGCGCAAGGGGTGGAGGCCGGCGGCCACCTGCGTGGACAGGTCGGGCTGATGGCGCTGGTGCCGGCGGTGGTGGATGTGGCAGGCGGGCGGCCGGTGCTGGCCGCAGGCGCGATCACCGATCCCCGCGTCGTGCGCGCCGCACTGGCGCTGGGGGCGGCCGGGGTGTGGTGCGGTACGGTCTTTGCCGCCGCGCGCGAAAGCAACGCCCACCCGGCCTATCGCCAAAGACTGGTCGAGGCCGACACCGATATGCCCCGTTACCGGCGCGGCCTTTCCTATGGCTGGCCCTGGGGCACGCCGCATCGGGCGATCCCCGGGCGCGGCGGGCTGAACCCGTGGCGCCTGATGGGCGGCGGGCTGCGGCGCGGCGACAAAAGCGCGCTGGCGGGCCGTCTCAGCCTCTATGCCGGCCAGGGCGTGGGGCAGATCCATGACAGCCTTCCCGCGGCCGAGATCGTGGCCCGACTGGTCGCGGGCCTGCGTACCGGCAGCGATTCTCCACCGTCACCACAAGGACAAGAGGCATGATACTCTACTACGCCAACACCTCGCCCTATGCCCGCAAGGCGCGCATCGCGCTGCGCGAGGCGGGGCTTGAAGCCCGCATCGAGGAGGTGTTCCAGAACCCGTTCGAGGAAAGCCCGGCTCTGGCCGTCGCCAACCCGCTGGGCAAGGTGCCCTGTCTGGTGACGCGCGAGGGAAGGGCGCTTTACGACAGCCCGGTGATCTGCGCCTATCTGGCAGCCTTGGCCCCCGAAGCGGGCCTGATCCCGGACGGCGGGCGGCGCTGGCAGGTGCTTACCGGCGAGGCGCTGGCCGACGGCATTCTCGATGCGGCCTTTGCGCTGGTGATGGAGCGCCGCCGCCCCGTGCAGGAACGCTCGGCCGCCTGGATGGCCCGCTGGGAAGGCGCGATTGCGCGTGCCACTCTCGCCGCCGAGGCCGACCGCGCGCCGTTCGATGGGCCGATCAGCGTGGCGCAGATCGCCCTTGGCGCCGCGCTCGGCTATCTCGACTTCCGCCTGCACGATCTGGCCTGGCGCGAAGACGCCCCCGGGCTGGCGGCGTGGTATTCGACGTTCTCGCAGCGGCTCTCGATGCTGGCCACGCGTCCGCCCGAGGGCTGAATCATGGCCGAGGGAGACGAGAACCCGCTCACCGACATCGCCTTTACCCGATCGGTCAAGGCGATGCAGTCCCGCCTTGGCAGCCGTGCGCGCATGGAGCGTCTGGAGCGTGCCGGCCGCCGGCAGGCGGAGATGAACGATACCATCCTCGCCTTCGTGGCCGCGCGGAGGTCATTCTATCTGGGCACGGCCTCGGCCGAGGGGCGGCCCTATATCCAGCACCGCGGCGGGCCGGTGGGCTTCGTTGCGGCGCCGGACCGTCGGCATCTGGAATTTGCCGATCTCGCCGGCAACGGGCAGTACATAACCCTGGGCAATCTGTCCGAGAATCCGCGCGCCTTCATCTTCATGATGGACTATTTCACCCGCACGCGGGTGAAGTTCTGGGGCCGCGCCGAGGTGATTGCCCCGCAAGGGCCGCATCGGCGTATTCGATTCACGGTCGAGGCCTGGGACGTGAACTGCCGCCAGCACATCCCCGAACTTGTGGCGCTTGACACCGTGCGCGAGGCCTTGGCCAAGCTGGAGGAACACAACCGCGTGCTCAAGGAAGAACTGGCGCGGTTGCGTGGCGGATAGGACAAGGTATCACCGCTCGTCCGACCGACTTCGCGCACCAGCCGGAAGAACATGAGCCTCTGCAGCGCGGCGCTGATCAGCCCTTCCGCCAGTCCCGGCCGCGCCGGGGCAGCGCCGCGCCGAGTGTGCGCGCGACGCTTACGACCACCAGCGCGCCGATCATGCCGCGTTTTCTTTACCGCTTGCCTGCGCCGCAGGGAACCATTCGGCGATCCGCCTCGCCGCGGCGAAGGCGGCCCAGCCGGCCATCTGCACCAGCGTCCGGTCGGATGCGCCGCGCCTGCGCAAGTCTTCGATCAACCCGTCGTCCACCTGCCAGGCGGCGCGTGCGACCAAGAGCGCAAAGCGTGCGGCGGGCTGCTGATCGGCGGGCAAAGGCCCGGTGAGCGGCGCGAGCCAGGCGCGCGAGAGCGGCGGGGCCTCGCCCTGCCAGGTGGCGAGGTCATCCAGAACCAGCGCGCGCACGGGTTCGGGCAGGGATTCCTGCCCGGCCTCCTCGGCAGCCTGAGCGAAATGCGCAAGCCCCGCGGCCAGATACGGTGCGCTCTGTGCCCAGGCAAAGGCGGCGGGCAGGTCGGCGCTGCGCTGCACCACCGCCTGACCGGGAGGCGCGTCGTGGCGCGCGATGCGCCGGGCCATCAGCGCCATGGCGCGCGCGCTGATCCGCTGGCCCAGGCGCGTCGCCATCCCCGGCAGCGGCACGGGTGCCTCGTGCAGAAACACGCTCGCCATACGGTTGGTGTAGTGAAACAGCATCGCCGTGGCGAAGATCTGCGGGATGTCACGGCGCGGAATGGCGGGGCGCATCAGCGCCGCGCTGCCGGGCGAAAGCGTGGCCGCTGCCCATTCACGCGCGGCGCGCAGGCTTTCGCCTTCGCTCTTTTGCCCGCCGGCGGCTGCGAACATGCCGGCATGGACGGTTTCGCAATAGGGGCAGGTATTGAGGCGCGAGACCTCGCCCGCCACCGCTTCGCGCAGGGCGCGCCCGGCGGGGTTCACCACATAGGCCTCGCGCGCGGCGTGCC
>JALTNO010000102.1 GCA_027000645.1 Paracoccaceae bacterium
CGTTCCCCAGGGCGCGGCCAGCAGCGGCAGGAAGGCCAGGATCGGGATCACCGCGATGTCCTGGGTCAGCAGCACCGAGAACACCGAGCGCCCGCCGCGGGTGCGCATCAGCCCCTTTTCGTCAAGCGTCTGCAGGACGATCGCGGTCGAGGACAGCGCCAGCGTCAGCCCGATGGCCAGCGCCGCCTCCCAGCGCTCGCCGGCGGCCAGCGCCACCACCATGATGGCAAGCGTGCTCAGCCCGATCTGCAGCCCGCCGAGGCCGATCAGCCGGTGGCGCATGCCCCACAGCGCCCGCGGCTCCAGTTCCAGCCCGATCAGGAACAGCATCATCACCACGCCGAACTCGGCGAATTGCTTGAGATCTTGGGCGTTGCTGCCCACCAGCCCCAGCACCGGGCCGATCACGATCCCCGCCACCAGGTAGCCCAGCACCGATCCCAGCCCCAGCCGGGCGGCGATGGGGACCGCGATCACCGCGGCGGCGAGGTAGATCGAGGCCTGGTAGAGGAAGTTTTCCATTCGGGCCTTTCCGGGCGTCAGGTGGGCAGGGGCGCGTCGCGTTTGGGCTGATCCATGACGATCTGGCTTTGCACCCGCGCCACTGCAGGGTGCGGCAGGATGACCTCGTGAATCAAGCGGTTGAGCGCGGGCAGATCGGCGCACCAGATGCGCAGCAGGTAATCGGCCTCGCCGGTCATGATCCAGACGCTGGTGATCTCGGGCCGGGTTTCGATCAGGCGGGCAAGGCTTCTGGCCTGTTCGGGGCGGTGGGTGCCCAGGTGCACCTGCACGAAAGCCTGCACATTGAGGCCCAGCCGCTGCGGGTCGAGGCGGGCGGAATAGCCCTGGATGATCCCGCGCGCCTCCAGCCGCTGCCGCCGCCGCGCCGCCTGGCTGGGCGAGAGGTTCAGGATCTCGGCCAGCTGCTGGGCGGTGAGATGGGCGTTCTTCTGCAGCGCTGACAGGAGACGCTTGTCCGTTTCATCAAGGGAGTGCGAGAAATTCATGGATATCCTGCTGAAATCGCGAAATCGGCGCGTTTTTCAGGATAATGATGCAACAGTTTGCGCAAAACAAGTACGGGACAGGCACTATTTTCGTGACCCGAGGAAAACCGGATCAGCAAGGAGAGCACCACCCATGGGACCGTTCCCGCATGACGCAACGCGTGCCCGGATCACCGCCGACAACCCTGCCGGCACCGACGGGTTCGAATTCGTCGAATTCGCCCATCCCGAACCCGAACAGCTGCGCAAGCTGTTCGCCAGCATGGGCTTCGAACTGGTCGCCCGTCACCGCACCAGGAATGTCGAGCTGTGGCAGCAGGGCGATGTGAGCTACCTTCTGAATGCCGAGCCGGACAGTTTCGCCGCCCGCTTCGTCGCCGAGCACGGCCCCTGCGCGCCGTCGATGGCATGGCGCGTGGCCGATGCCGAACATGCCTTCCGCCACGCGGTGGCCAGGGGGGCCGAACCCTACGAGGCCGACGACAGGACCGTTGACTGGCCGGCGATCCGGGGCATCGGCGGGTCGCTGATCTATTTCACCGATCAGTATTACGACACCTCGCCCTACAACGAAGAATTCGAATGGCTCAAGCCCTCCAGGCCGCGCGGCGTGGGGTTCTACTATCTCGACCACCTCACCCACAACGTCTACAGGGGCAACATGGACAAGTGGTTCGACTTCTACGGCCGACTGTTCAACTTCCGTCAGATCCGGTTCTTCGACATCGAGGGCAGGTATTCCGGCCTCTACAGCCGCGCGCTGACCTCGCCCGACGGGCGCATCCGCATTCCGATCAACGAGGACCGGGGCGAAAAGGGCCAGATCGTCGCCTATCTCGAGAAATACAATGGCGAGGGCATCCAGCATATCGCCATCGGCACCGACGACATCTACGATTCGGTCGATGCCATCGCCGCGCGCGGGCTGCGGTTCATGCCGGGCCCGAACGAAACCTATTACGACATGTCCTACGAGCGCGTGAAGGGGCATGACGAGCCGAAGGACCGGATGATGAAGCACGGCATCCTGATCGACGGCGAAGGGGTCGTGGACGGGGGCGAGACGAAGATCCTGCTGCAGATCTTCTCGCGCACCGTGATCGGCCCGATCTTCTTCGAGTTCATCCAGCGCAAGGGCGATGACGGCTTCGGCGAGGGCAACTTCAAGGCCCTGTTCGAGTCGATCGAACGCGAGCAGATCGCCAATGGCGAACTGGGCGACGTCGCCGCCGAGTGACGCACGCGGGCCGTCCCTGCCGGGCGGCCCGCTTTCCCGCCCTGCGCGGATTCTCACCCCCTGGGCAGCCTGAGCGTCAGGTTGCGTCCCTTCTTCTGGTAGCGCAGTTCCCTCTCGCCGATGGCGATGACCCGGCCGCCGTCCAGCCGGTCGCCGACCTTGACCTTCTGATAGCGCCCCGACGGCAGGCGGACCAGCGCGCGCCGGTTCGCAGGTGTCCCGAAGACCCCGATCAGGTTGACCTTGCGCAGCGAGATGACGTTTTCGGCAGTGGCGTGGCGGGCCACCGTGGCCGGGGTGCGCCCGTCGGGCTGGGCCGGGGGCGCGGCCCTCGGCACCGGATCGGTTGCGTTTGCCACGGCGGGTCTGGCGGTGGCCGGTCGCGCGGCAAGGCCGGCGGGCCGCGGGCGCGGCCGCAACGCGGTGCGAACCGCCAGTTCCGTGCCTTCGGTATCGGCCGCCGCGGTCTGCGCCGCGGCTTCGGTCTCGGGGCGCGGCCTCGGCCGGATCCGCGCCAGCTTCTCGGGCTCGGCCGCCTGCTGGGGCCCGGTCACGGCGTTTTCGGTCAGTTCGGCCGGTCGCGGGCGCGGGCGGAAGCCGGCCAGCCGCTTGCGCAGGCGTTCGGCTTCCGTCTCGGGTTCGGCACGGGGCGGCGTCGGCGGGGGCACCACCGGCGGGCGGCCGGCATAGACGAGGATGCCGTCGGGGTTGAGCGTGCCTTCGGGCGAGGGCGTGACAAGGGCCCGGCTTTCCGGTTCGAACGCCCTGCCGGCAACGGAAGGCGCGTTTGCGGTTGCGGGCGGTCGGTCGGTGTCCAGCTCGTCCGGGGCAGGAAGCGCCACGGCATCGTTCGACAGGTCGGTGCGGTCGATGGAGGCGAGGTAGAGATCGTCGAGGCTGATGATCGAAGGCGTCTGCGGCACGTCGGGCGGCGTCAGCCATATGCCCGACGCCGCATAGATGGCATCGGCGCGTTCCGGCGTGAGCGCTGCGGCCACGTCGATGTCTCCGGCCGCGGTGCCGGCTGCCGCGGTTTCCTCGTCCTGCCGGTCGCGTATCGCATCCGGCACCTCCGAATCGGCGCGTGTCAGGTCCGGATCGATCTCCCCGGGCGATGTCGCGGTGCCCGGGGCATGGGTCGCGGCGGGATCTTCAGCCGCGCTTTGCGGCTGCACCAGCTGCACCGGGCGCGGGGCGGGCAGGCCGGCGATGGGCAGCGGCGGCGGGCCGTCGTCCGGGGACTGCGAAACCGGCTGCCGCGGCCCGGTGCCGTCCACTTCGGGGCCGGGCGGCGTGTCGCCCGCCGTTGCGACGGCGGTTTCGGGCGCGCCGGTCCCGGTCTGTTTCTTGTCGGCCCGTTCCTTGTCGGTTTGTTCCCCGCCGCTCGGTTCGTCCCTGGCCGTGTCCACCGGAGCGGGGGCCTCCACCGCGGCCGGGGAGGAGGCGGGCGGCGCGGCCCGATCGCGGCGGAGCAGCCCGGACAGGCCGTCATCGAGAAACAGCGTCGCCCAGGCCGCCACGAGGAGCAGGAGCACCAGCAGGCCCGCCGTCACGATCAGCCCCAGGCCCGGCCCGCCACGCGCGGCTCCCGGTTCGGCCGGGCGGCGCGCACCGAACAGCGTCAGCCGCCCCCTTTCGTCGTCGGGCGCCAGATCCTCGATGCGCGGCGAGATCGGGACGGGCCTTGGCGTGTCGGGCAGGTCCGGCCTTGCCGGGGGCGAGGCCTTGGGCACCCCGGTCGGCGCGGGCACCTCTTCGCGGTCGGCCGTCGCCTCTGCGGTGACATCCGGTCCGCCTGCCGGGGCCGGGGCGTCCTCGACCGATGGCGCGATGCTCAGCCGGGGCGTCGCCTCGGGAAGCGGTGCCAGCGGCGCGCTGGTGTCAGGCGCCGATTCGGCGTCCCTCCTGCGGCGGCTGGCAAAGCCCGGAAGCGGATCGGCCGTCCCGGTTTGCGTGGCCGGATCGAACGTCTCGTCGCCGGAGCCGTCCGGCGCGGCCGATGCGCCGTCTCCGGCCGCGTCATCCCCGGTCGGGGGCGAGGGCGGAATCGCGTCGCCGATGACCACGATCGCCACGCCGTCGGCCTCGACCCGATCGCCGCCGGGCAGGGTGGCGGCATGTTCCGAGGGGCCGAAGAACGGCTCGCCCAGGAAGGGTTGATCGCCGGGGATGGAGACGAAACTGACAGGGTGGAACAGGTGCTGGACGGCGAAGGCTTCGGCCTCCTGCAGGGTTTCGCGCGCCACCGCCGCCACATGCGTCGTCGGACCGTCCACGGAAATGTCGATCACCAGCTCGTCCAGCGCGTAGGGCGTTGCTCCGTTCATCGCCTCGCGGGCCGCCTGCCAGCGGGCATCGACATTGATCGCGCCAGTGTCCAGCGACATGTAGCGGATCTGGTCATTGGGAATGACCACCTTGGTGCGCAGCCCCCCCGGTTCAAGCGCCAGCGCCAGCCTGCGCATGGTCTCCAGCCTCTCGCCCATGTCGGGCGCATCCAGCGGCACCGTGCCGACACGCCGCCACCCGCCTGCCGCGCGATGCAGCAGGGTGATGCCTTCCGGCAGCAGGGAAAGCGCGAAATTCGGCTTCATTTCGAGGCGACGTCGTCCGTTTCGGTTCCGGGCCCCGTTCGGCCCCGTCCGACATTACGGCAGGTCTTCGCCGAGGGAAAGCGCATGCGGTGGCAATATCTTGCCGAAGCCGGCGGCGGCGCCCATGCTGGAGGGGAAGCTACATTGCGGAGAACGGATGTGAAAAGGTTTTTTCTGCTGGCGGTGGTGGCGATTTCGCTGGCCGGGGGGGCGTCCCTTGCCGGCGAGGCGAATTCACGCCGCATCATCGTCTCCGGCGAAGGCCGGGCCGAGGCCGTGCCGGACATGGCCATGCTGACCCTTGGCGTGAGCGACCAGGGGCGCGAGGCGAGGGCGGTGATGGCGGCGGTTTCGGATGCTGCGGCGCGCATCCTTGCGCGGCTCGAGGCGCTGGGCGTGGCCGGGCGCGACGTGCAGACCCGCGAGCTTCTTCTGAGCCCGGTGTGGAGCGACAACACCGCCGACGGGCGGGCGAGGGTCGTGGGCTACCGCGCCTCCAACACGGTTCAGGTTCGCCTGCGCGATCTGTCGGCGCTGGGCCGGATACTGGACGAGGTTTCGGCCGCGGGCGGCAACGATTTCCGCGGGCTGAGTTTCGGGGTGCAGGATCCCGCTCCGCTGCTGGAGCGGGCGCGGCGGGCGGCGGTGGCCGATGCGATGGCCAGGGCCGAGGTGTTGGCCGATGCCGCGGGGGTTCGCCTGGGGCCGCTGCTGGAACTGAGCGAGGCCGGCGCTTCTCCCCAACCTCCCGGCGCGATGCAGGCGGCGGCGATGCGCGAAGGCGCCCCCCTCGCGCGGGGCGAGATCACGATCCGGGCCTCGGTACGGATGGTGTTCGCGATCGTCCAGTAGGCACGCACGGAACCCGGCGGGACAGGCCCGCCGGTTCCTACCGTCAGCCCAGCAGGGCCCTGACCTTGTCCGCGACCGCTTCGGCGGTGATGCCGAATTTCTCGTACAGCATGCCGGCCGGGGCCGAGGCGCCGAAAGTGTCCATGCCGATGAAGGCGGCCTTCGTTGCGCGCCCTCTCTCGCCCAGAAGCCAGCGGTCCCAGCCGCCCAGCCGCGTGGCCGCTTCGATCCCGACGCGCACCGGCCCGGCCGGCAGCACGCGGCGGCGCCAGGTTTCGTCCTGGGCGGCGAAAAGCTCCATGCAGGGCATGGAAACCACGCGGGTACCGATGCCCTCGGCCTCCAGCATCGCGCGCGCCTCGAGCGCGACGGCCACCTCCGATCCGGTGGCGATCAGGATCGCCTGCCGCCTGCCGGTGGCCTCGGCCAGCACATAGGCGCCGCGGGCGGTGAGGTTGGCGGCCTTGTGCTCGGTCCGCACGGTGGGCACGCCCTGGCGGGTCAGCGACAGGACCGAAGGGGTTTGCCTGGACGACAGCGCCAGTTCCCAGGCTTCGGCTGTTTCCACCGTGTCGGCGGGGCGGAAGACCCAGGTGTTGGGAGTGGCGCGGGAAATGGCCAGATGTTCCACCGGCTGGTGGGTGGGGCCGTCCTCGCCCAGCCCGATCGAATCGTGGGTCATCACGAACACGGTCGGGATCTTCATCAGCGCCGCCATGCGCATGGCCGGGCGGGCGTAGTCGGTGAACGCCATGAAGGTGCCGCCATAGGGGCGGATGCCGCCATGCAGCGCCATGCCGTTCATCGCCGCCGCCATGCCGTGTTCGCGCACCCCCCAATGGACATAGCGCCCCTTGCGGTTGTCCACGTCGAATACGGTCATGTCCGACGATTTCGTGTTGTTCGACCCCGACAGATCGGCCGAGCCGCCCACGGTTTCGCGCATGATCGGGTTTACCGCCTCCAGCACCACTTGCGAGCTTTGCCGCGTGGCCATCTGCGCCCCGGCCTCGCTGGCCTCCTTCTTCACCGCGCGGATCACCGCCGACAGGCGCCTGGGCACCTCGCGGGCGAAGACCCGGTCGAACTCGGCCCGGCGGCGTTTGGGCAGTTCGGACAGGCGGGCCTCCCAGGCCTCGCGCTCGGCGGCGCCACGCGCGCCGATCGCCTCCCAGGCGGCCTTGACCTCGGCGGGGACGTGGAAAGGCTCCGCGCTCCAGCCATAGGCGGCCTTGGCCTCGGCCAGCTGCTGCGGATCGGTCAGCGCGCCGTGCCCCTTCGAGGTATCCTGCGCGGCGTGGCCCAGCGCGATATGCGTCCGGCAGGCGATCATGCTGGGGCGGCGCGTGGTCCGGGCGGTGGCGATCGCCGCGTCGATGGCGGCCGGGTCATGGCCGTCGATTTCCTGCACGTGCCAGCCCGACGCCCTGAACCGCGCCACCTGATCGGTGGCATCGGCCAGATCCACGCTCCCGTCGATGGTGATGTTGTTGTTGTCCCACAGCACGATCAGCCGGCCCAGCCGCTGGCGCCCGGCCAGCGCGATCGCCTCCTGGCTGATGCCTTCCATCAGGCAGCCGTCGCCGGCGATGACCCAAGTGTAGTGGTCCATCACCTTGCGGCCGAAGCGCGCGCGCAGCATTTCCTCGGCCATGGCAAAGCCCACGGCGTTGGCGATCCCCTGTCCCAGCGGGCCGGTGGTGGTCTCGATGCCGCGGGCGTGGCCGTATTCGGGGTGGCCGGCGGTGCGGGCGCCCCACTGGCGGAAGTTGCGGATCTCGTCCAGCGTGATGTCGGGGTTGCCGGTAAGATACAGCAGCGCATAAAGCAGCATCGAGCCATGCCCGGCCGACAGGATGAAGCGGTCGCGGTCGGGCCATTCGGGGTTGGCGGCGTCGAATTTCAGGTGCTTTTCGAACAGCACGGTGGCCACGTCGGCCATGCCCATCGGCATGCCGGAATGGCCCGAGCGGGCCGCGGCCACGGCGTCGAGGGTCAGGGCGCGGATGGCGGTCGCCTTGGCCCAGTGATCGGGGTTTGCATTTCTCAGAGCGGTGAGATCCACGGGACAAGTTCCTTATGGCTGTCTGGCGGCGATGGCGGCTCAATAGCAGTCAAGGGTGGAAGTGCAAGCACGACGCGGCACGGTCCCGCGCGGTTACCTGAAGAGGCCGGCCCAAGCCGTTGAAAGCAAAGGGGGGGTATTTTTCCGCCCTGTTGTGTAGTCTAGCATCCGAAACCGCGCCGGTGCGATTCGACCTGCCGGCCGGGTTGCGCGGAACATTTTCGGAAGGTGAAGGGCATGAGCCAGATCGAGGAATTGCAAAGCCGGCTCTCGGCCGCGATGGACCGTATCGGGGCGGGGGTCGAGGCGCTGGCCGCGCGACCCGCCCAGCCGCCGCAGACAGAGGGGGAGCAGCCGGCGTCGGAACTGGCGGCGCTTCTGGAAGACGAACGGATGGCCAATGCCCAGCTGCAGGAGCGCCTCAAGGCGGTCAAGGCCCGGCACGAGCGCGAGATCGCGGAGCTGAAGGCCGCAGCGGCGGATGACGGACGGACCGATGCGCTGAAGGAGGAGGTCGAGCGGCTGCGCGCCGATCTCGAGGCGGCCCGTGACGAGGCCCGCACCCTTCGGGAGGAACTCGAGACCGCCCGCGCCGAGCTTGGACAGTTGCAGGATGCCGCCCGTGGGGAGAGGGACAGCGGCGCGGCCCTGCAGCAGGAGGTCGAGACCCTGCGCCGCGAAACCGAAAGCCAGGCTGCGGCGATGGTGCAGCTTGATCGGGACGTGCAGCGCGTGCGCGAAGCCAACCGGCAGTTGCGCGAGGTCAACGCGGCGCTGCGCAAGGCTGCCGAGGAGAAGGTGGGGGATCCGGATCTCGTCAACAAGGCGATGCTGGCCGAGCTTGAAGGTCTGCGCGCCGCCCATGCCGCGGATGCGGCCGAGGCGGGGGCGATCCTTGCCCGGCTGGACGTGCTTCTGTCCAATGCCGCCAACCTGCCGGAAGGGGAGGAAGAATAATGCCCGAAGTCACCATCGAGATCGGTGGCCGCAAGTTCGATGTCGCCTGCCGTGCGGGAGAGGAAGAGTATCTGTTTGCTGCGGCGAAGCTGCTGGATGACGAGGCGCGGGTGCTGACCGAACAGGTCGGCCGGGTGCCCGAGGCGCGGATGCTGCTGATGGCGGGGCTGATGCTGGCCGACAAGACCGCGGCCTATGCGGACCGTATCCGCGAGCTGGAAACCGAACTGGAAGGGCTGCGCGCGGCACCTGCGCCCGAGCCCGAGCGGATCGAGGTGCCGGTGGTGCCCGACACCGTCACCGAGGCGCTGGCCGAACTCGCCGCCCGGGCCGAGGCGCTGGCGGGTTCGGTGGAAGAGCGGCTGGCGGAGCTTCCCGGTGCGGAGGGAGGGGGCGAAGAGGGCGCGCCGACTTGACGTGTCAGGCCTTTGCGGCGCGGTGGGCGAGGGGCTCTGCCCCTCGCGCTCCCCGGAGTATTTCCGGCGAGATGAAGGGGGCCGGCGGGGCGCCTGATCGCCGCCGATGCCGGCCCGGGATCAGGATGCGTTGGCTTCGCGGATCTTGTTGGCGGCGTCCTTGTCGTAGGAAATGCCCTTCTGGTCGAAAAGCTGGTCCAGCTCGCCCGAGAGCGTCATTTCCGTGACGATGTCGCAGCCGCCGACGAATTCGCCCTTGACGTAGAGCTGCGGGACCGTCGGCCAGTCCGAGAAATCCTTGATCCCCTGGCGGATCTCTTCGTCGGCCAGCACGTTCACGTCCTTGAATTCGACGCCCATGTAGTTCAGCACTCCGGCCACGCGCGAGGAGAACCCGCATTGCGGCATCGTCTTGGTGCCCTTCATGTAGAGCACCACGTCGTTGCCCTCGATGGTTTCCTTGATGCGGTCGTTCACGTCGGTCATGTCTGTCTCCGTGGGAGTGGGTTTTCGGGGAGTGTCGGTTCAGTCGGGCGCGCGGGTGGTCAGCGCCAGCGCGTGCAGTTCGCCATGCGCCCCGTCCATCTTGCCCTTCAGGGCGGCGTAGACGGCGCGCTGCTGCTGCACCCGGTTCAGCCCGCGAAAGCTTTCGTCGATCACCTCGGCGGCGTAGTGCCGGCCGTCTCCGGCCATGTCGGTGACCTTGATGCTGGCATTGGGGAAGCTGGCGCGGATCAGTTCCTCGATTTCGTGGGCCTCGATTGCCATGTATGCGCTCTCCTGCATGTTCGGGTGTAGATGTAGAGCCGTGCCCCCCGCCGTGCAAGGGAAGGGGGGCAATTCATGCCATTCTATCCTACCGCTCGCGCAAAGGCCGAGCGGTAGAGCGTCGAGAGTTCAGCCAGAGGGGCCTCGCTGCTGCCCAGGCGCACGGTGTCGCCGCCGAACCGGCCGACGCTGGCGATCGGCAGTCCGGCCCTGGCGGCGGCGGCCATCAGGGCCTCGGCCTGGTCAAAATCGCAGGCGATCAGGTAGCGCGCCTGATCCTCGCCGAACAGAAAGGCGGTGTCGCCCTCGTCGATCTGCACGCCGACGCCCGAGCCTTCGGCCAGTTCGAAGGCGGCAAGCGCCAGCCCGCCGTCGCTGAGGTCGGTGCAGGCCGTGATCCATTCGCGGTTGTCGCGGATGAACTCGCCGTGGCGGCGCTCGGCCACGAGGTCCACGGGCGGGGCGTCGCCTTCTTCGCGGCCCCACATCTCGGCCAGCAGGGCCGATTGCCCGAGATGACCGGAGGTTTCCCCGAGGACCAGCGCGAGATGGCCCTCGCGGACCTCGCAGCCGATGATTTCGTCCGTATCGGCCAGCAGCCCCACGGCGCCGATGGTGGGGGTGGGCAGGATCGCCTCGCCGTCGGTTTCATTGTAGAGCGACACGTTGCCCGACACGATCGGCATGTCCAGCGCCGAACATGCCGCACCGATGCCGCGGATGGCGCCGACGAACTGGCCCATGATCTCGGGCTTTTCGGGGTTGCCGAAATTGAGGTTGTCGGTGCAGGCCAGCGGGCGAGCGCCCACCGCGCAGAGGTTGCGGAAGGCCTCGGCCACCGCCTGCCTGCCGCCTTCCTCGGGGTTGGCCTTCACATAGCGCGGGGTCACGTCCGAGGTAAAGGCCAGGTGCTTGGTCGTTCCATGGACGCGGACGATGCCGGCGCCCAGCCCCGGCGTGCGGGCCGTGTCGGCCATGACCATGGTGTCGTACTGTTCCCAGACCCACTGTTTCGCCGCGTAGTTGGGCGAGCCGATCAGCGCCTTCAGCCCCTCGACCGGGTCCACCTGCGGCACCTCGCCCAGCGGCGCGGGCGGCGGGGTTTCGACCCAGGGCCGGTCATATTCGGGCGCCTCCGAGGACAGCTTGGACAGCGGCAGATCCGCCTTCACCTCGTTGCCCTGCATGATGAGGAAGCGGTCCTCGGGGATGGTTTCGCCGACGATGGCGAAGTCGAGATCCCATTTCTCGAACACCGCGCGGGCCTCGGCTTCCTTTTCCGGGCGCAGCACCATCAGCATCCGCTCCTGGGATTCGGAGAGCATCATCTCGTAGGCGGTCATGTTCTCTTCGCGCTGCGGCACGTCGTCGAGCTGCAGCTTGACGCCAAGGCCGCCCTTGTCGCCCATCTCCACCGCCGAGCAGGTCAGCCCGGCCGCGCCCATGTCCTGGATCGAGATCACCGCGCCGGTGGCCATCAGTTCCAGGCAGGCCTCCATCAGCCGCTTTTCGGTGAACGGGTCGCCCACCTGGACGGTGGGGCGCTTTTCCTCGATGGTGTCGTCGAACTCGGCCGAGGCCATGGTGGCGCCGCCGACCCCGTCGCGGCCGGTCTTGGCGCCGAGATAGACCACCGGCATGCCGACGCCCGAGGCGGCCGAGTAGAAGATCCTGTCGGCATCCGCCAACCCCGCGGCAAAGGCGTTGACCAGGCAGTTGCCGTTATAGGCGGCGTGAAAGCGCACCTCGCCGCCCACGGTGGGCACGCCGAAGCAGTTGCCGTAGCCGCCGATGCCTTCGACCACGCCATGCACCAGGTGCCGCGTCTTGGGATGGTCGGGCGCGCCGAAGGACAGGCTGTTCATTGCCGCGATGGGGCGCGCGCCCATGGTGAACACGTCGCGCAGGATGCCGCCCACGCCCGTGGCCGCGCCCTGGTAGGGCTCGATATAGGAGGGGTGGTTGTGGCTTTCCATCTTGAACACCACCGCCTGCCCGTCGCCGATGTCCACGACGCCGGCGTTCTCGCCGGGGCCGCAGATCACCTGCGGGCCCTTGGTGGGCAGGGTGCGCAGCCATTTCTTCGACGACTTGTAGGAACAGTGTTCGTTCCACATGGCCGAGAAGATGCCCAGTTCGGTAAATGTCGGCTCGCGCCCGATGATGTCGAGGATCCGCTGGTACTCGTCCGGTTTCAGGCCGTGGCTCTCGATCAGGTCGGGGGTGATGGCAGGCTCGTTCATCGCATGTCCTGTGCTGGATGGCCGGAGTTCATGGGCCGGAGTTCATGGCCGGAGTCTGGCGCCTTTTAGGGCAAGCGCGCCGGCTGCGAAAGGGGCGGGGCGGAAGAAGGCCTCGGCTGCCGGGAACGGGCGGCAGGGAACGCGGCGCGGCCTGCCGGGGCGGGTGCTACCACCGCTGGCCCACGTAGATGTAGAGCAGCCTTTCGCCGGTGTCGTTCCAGCTCAGGTCGGTGGAGAAGTCCACCGGAAACTTGCGCGACAGGCGGAATCGGGCGCCGATGCCCACGGCGCTGTGGGTTCCGCGCTGGTTCAGCAACCCGTAACCGGGCCCGACCGAGCCGACGCCGGCAAAGGCCACGGCGCCGAATCGACCGCCGATTCGCTGCCGGAACTCGACCTGCGCCGAGATCGAGTGATCGTCGATGAACTGCGTTGCCGTGAAACCGCGGAACCCGTCATTCAGGCCCAGCATGCAGCGGTCGAAAAACGGTGCATCGGACGAAGCGACACATGCCGAAACCCGCCCCGTCAGCACTCCGCGCGGCCCGACGGGGCGAAAGACGTCGAAATTGGAATAGATCTTGGAATAGCTCCGGTTCCGTCTCCGGTCGTTCAGCCCGGAGCCGGAAAACCCGGTCGCGACCAGCCTGAACCCGTCCGTCGGGTAGTCCGGGTTGTCGCGCTTGTCCCATTCGGTGGTCAGGCCGAGGGTCAGCAGCGTCAGCTCTGCATCCGGCAGGAGTTCCGGCGGCAGGCCGGGAATTGCAGAGGTATCCAGGCCGACGCTGGTATCGAGGTAACGGCTGGTCACGCCGACCGAGAAATCCGGCGTGAAGCCGTAGTTCAGCGACAGGTTGGCAAGAACCCCGTCCTGCCGGATCGGGATTCGACCGAGCGAGGTAAACACGTCATAGCGCAGATCGGCCCGCGCGATGGCGGCCTTTATCTGCCAGCGGTTGGCGCCGAAGGCCAGGCGGGTGGACAGGCCGTACCCGGAGCTTCCGTTGCTGGACCTCATTCCTCCCGCTGCGATGTTCGAGGATTTCGAGGTCTCGTCGGTCTGGAACAGGTAGGCGCCGCCCAGCGCCAGCCCGTTGCCCAGGAGGGGGTTCTTGAAGGGAATGGGGGCGAAGATCAGCGAGCCTTCGGAAAATCCGACCGGCGGGTTCTCGGTGGTCTGGGCGATGGGCTGGCTTCGCGTTTCGGGCAGGCTGGTGCTCGACTGCGCCATGGCCGCCGGAGCGGTGCCCGTCGCGACGGCGCACAACCCGACCAGAATCCCGCCGCGGAGGCATCGCGACCTCTGGCGCGGCCCGGACGATCCGTTGAAACCGGCTTTCGGCATCCCCTTCGCCCCCTTGATGCCGGCGGATGATTGCGCTTTCCCCGACCGGCCGCAAGCAGCGCGCGGGGGGCGGTCGGGGATTGTGACCATTCTGCCCGGCCTGCCGGTGCGGGCCGCGGCGGGTCAGCCGTTTCGGCCCTGGCCCGCCGCCGCCAGCCACAGCAGCGCAAGCCCGGCCGAGGCAAGCGCGTTCCAGTTTGCCATGGACAGGCCGAACAGCTCCCACGGCACGTCGTCGCAGCGCACCAGCGGTGCGGAGAGGATCTGCTCCATCAGCTGCTCGGGCGTCAGCCCTCCGATCGGGCCGGCGCTGCAGCTGGCGGGCCCCTCCCACCAGCCGCGCTCGATCCCGCTGTGCCAGGCGCCGATGCCTGCCGTGCTCAGCGCCGCCAGCGCTCCGGCCAGCGGCAGGGCGCGGCCGGGCAGCCACAGCGCCAGCACCCCGATCGCGATCGCGGCGGCATGGGGCCAGCGCTGCCACAGGCACAGCTTGCACGGCGCCAGCCCGCCCAGGTACTGGAACCCGAACGCGCCGAGCAGAAGCGCCGCCGATCCGCCGGCGGCAAGAAGAATCAGGAGGTTGCGTCGGTTCGCCATCCGGCCCTCACAGGTACTTGACGAGCATGAAACTGCCGATCAGCAGCACGATGAAGACGGTAAAGACAAGCCCCAGCCGCCTTTCGATGAAATCCCGGATCGGAGCGCCGAACAGGTAGAGCAGCCCGGCGACAGTGAAGAAGCGCAGCGATCGCGCCAGGATCGAGGTGGCCACGAAGGTGCCCAGAGGCATGGCCGTCCAGCCCGACATGATGGTGATGACCTTGTAGGGAAACGGCGTGACCCCGGCGGTGAGCACCGCCCAGAATCCGAAATCGTTGAAGCGCGCGTTGAAGGCCTCCATCGCGGTTTCCTTGCCCAGCGCCGACAGGATCGGCTGGCCGAGGCTTTCGAAGGCGAAGGCGCCGATCGCATAGCCCAGCATCCCGCCCAGGACCGATCCGGCCAGGGCGACCGCGGCAATCATCCAGGCCCGCCGCGGATGGGCAAGGATCATCGGGATCATCAGGACGTCGGGCGGGATCGGAAAGACCGAGCTTTCCACGAAGGCCACCGCGAACAGGACCCACAGGGCGCGCGGGTGATCGGCATAGGCCAGCGTGGTGTCGTAAAGACGTCTGAGCATGTCGTGGCGGTCCCCGGTCCCTGATCCGGTCGTGTTCGAAAGTCGCCGGCAGGCAAACCATGCCCGGCGATGGGCGTCAACGGGTCAGGAGCAGGCGGGCGGGATTTGGCTCTGGACCTCGGGCGCGGGCGGCGGTAATCCGTTCGTGGTGGCCCAAGTGGCGGAATGGTAGACGCAGGGGATTCAAAATCCCCCGCCCGCAAGGGCGTGCGAGTTCGAGTCTCGCCTTGGGCACCACGCCGCATTTCCGGACGGACCAGTGCCCGGCCCTTGCGGGAGTGCCGCGAAAGGCGCCCGTCGATCCCCCTTCAATCGGGGTCCTCCCAGTCGAGATACCTGATCCGTCTGGTGGGAATGCGGTCTTCCGACAGGATCAGGACGATACGCTTGCCATCGGTATAGTAGGGGTCCCGGGTATAGTTCCGGCGAGGATCGGCGCGCTCGGACCTGCCGACGCCGCCGACATAGCCTGCCGATTTCAGGAATCCGGATGCCGCGATATCCAGCGATACGTAAAGCCGCGCCTCGTCGACCACCGGGTCGATCTTGTGGGTGACGACGGTGACGGAGGACAGTTTCACGCCGATGTCGCGGCTGATCTGGCCGACCCAGACCGGGGTGCCCTGAAGGTTGACCGGTGCGCGCCACAGCCGCAGGTGGTTGCGCTCGTCCACGCTGCCGCGGGCCTTCTGGAAGGCCATGTCCTGGGGGCGGCCGAACATGTAGAGCGACGAGATCGGCGAGGTGCGGTAACGGGCCTTGAACACCGACGACATGACCGTTCGCCCGATGGAGCCAAGCCGCATCGTCTCGGTCAGGTCCCAGCCCCGGCGCGCCAGCGTCGCCCCGACCAGGTCGCCCCGGCCAACGATCACGAGGTTGAGCGGATCGCCGTCGGTCTTGCGGTCGCCGCCCTTCACGCAGCAGGGCAACTGTTCCACATAGGGGCGAAGCTGGGGCAGGGTCAGGTCGCGGATTTCCCCCGGCGGGTAGAGCGAGGTGAAATCCACCCGGGAAAAATCCGCCTCGAAGCCCGGAACCAGTTGCACGAACTCGACCGAGCGGGTGACGTTGCCGCCGAACAGGTCCACGGCAAAGGCCTTTCTGCCGGGGTCGAGATTCGTGTAGACATAGCCCGAGACGGTCGTGCGCGGCGGGATGACCACCGGAATGTGGCGTTCGAGGAAGTACTGCGCCTTCTCGTCCAGCGACTTGCGCCGGCTTGCCCCGGTTTCGGTGAAGTTCCGGAACTGCCACGCGACCTCGGAGGGCGAGAAATAGTCGGGATCGATGCTCAGCAACATCAGGTTGAACTCGGTGCTCTCGTTGTTCTCGATCCTGATCCAGACCGGTTGAACCTTTTTCGAGGCCAGCGGCAGGGAAAAGCTTTCCTCGCTTTCCTCGGCGCTGAGAACAACCGCCGAGACGCGCACCTTGCCATCCACCTGGGTTTCGGCCCGCGCCTTGTAGTCGGTCGATTCGATCTGCGGAACCGCGGTCGTGCATCCCCAGGTCCAGAGCAGGCCGAGCAGCAGCAACCATGCCCGCGCCCTCGCCAGCGGGCGGGCGGTTTTCGCCGTTGTTGTCGCCGGCGACGGTTGCGGGGCGGCTTCGGCGGTCATGCTGCTGAAAGAACTGGTCATGCTGGTTCGGTTTCGCCCGGCAGGCGGGCGAGGTTCCCTCGCGGTGTAATCCGTTGTCGGGCAAAGATTGCGTGATGGCGCGTGCGAATGCAACTCTGGCGAGGACGGGTCAGCCGGTGAAGCCGCGCCCGGCAATTCCGGCGGCGTGTAACGGTCCCGATGTCCGGCAGTGCGTGGCTGGGGTGGTAGGATTCGAACCTACGGTACACGGTACCAAAAACCGCTGCCTTACCACTTGGCTACACCCCAACGGTGGCGGCTAATTACGCGCCTTGATCTTTCTGTTCAAGGGCCATCGGCAAAAAATTTCACCCGATTTTCCGTTTCCGCCAACCCGCCATCCACGTCACCTGCGGGCGCATCCGTCGCGCGGTGCGGGGGGGCGGCGAAACGCTCTGCTCTACTTGCGGATCTCGTCCGGGTCCACGCCCCAGAGATCCTTTTTCGGGGCCCAGCCCTGATAGCCGCCGGCCGAGATCCGGCACCAGTCGCGGATGCATTTCCCCAGCCGCGCCACCACGCCCAGCTCGAACGTGGCATTGACCGGCGCGCGGGGATCGGGGCGGGCGCGCACGGCCAGCATGTCGCGTTCCACAAGAACCGTGCGCACCCCCGACAGCAGGGCGTAATGGATCCAGCCGCCGGCGCCGTCGCGGTCTTCGACCCGGCGCCAGTTGCCGTATTCGGCGGTGATGCGCAGCGGCATCCCGCGCCGCTTGAACACCCAGTCGATGCGGTGGGTCAGGGACGGTCCGCGCCGCACGTTGCCCTCGTCGGTCTTGAGCGAGACGTAACGCGGCAGGGGCAGGTTGGTGACGGGACCGCGAGTGCCGGTTTCAGGCACCGCGCCCGGGTCCGCTGCGGCCATGCCCGCCAGCGTGATCGCCACGACCGCACCTGCCGCGCCAAGGCGCCTTCGCAATGCCGAAACCGTCATGTTCTGCCTGCCCGATCTACCGCTGAAAAAGGCTGCGTCATTTCTGCCCGGATTTTCCGTGCGTTCTTGTGCCCCGCCGGTTCCTGCGCTTTGATGCCATCACGACACCTGATTTGCAAAGCGGCGGGAGAGCGGACGTGCCAAGAGAACGACTGAGTGTTGTCGTAACGCGACGGTTGCCGGAAGTCGTGGAGACGCGGCTGAGCGAACTCTTCGATGTCCGGCTGCGCGAGGATGACGCGCCGATGTCGCGCGAGGAACTGGTCGAGGCCGCGCGCGGGGCCGACGTGCTGGTGCCGACGCTGACCGATGCGATCGATGCGAATTTCCTGGCCCGCTGCGGCGACCGGCTCAAGCTGATCGCCAATTACGGCGCCGGGGTCGATCACATCGACGTGGCCACCGCCCGCCAGCGCGGGATCCTGGTGTCGAACACCCCCGGCGTGCTGACCGACGACACCGCCGACATGACCATGGCACTGATCCTCGCCGTCACCCGGCGCCTGCCCGAGGGAATGGCGGTGATGCAGAAGGGGGAATGGCACGGCTGGTCGCCCACCGCCTTTCTGGGCGGGCGTCTGGGAGGGCGGCGGCTGGGCATCCTCGGCATGGGCCGCATCGGCCAGGCGGTGGCGCGAAGGGCGCGGGCCTTCGGCATGCAGATCCACTATCACAACCGCCGCCGCCTGCGCCCCGAGATCGAGGAAGAGCACGAGGCCACCTGGTGGGAAAGCCTCGACCAGATGGTGGCGCGGATGGACGTGATCTCGGTCAACTGCCCCTCCACTCCTTCGACCTTCCATCTGATGAACGCGCGGCGGCTGAAGCTGATGAAGCCCACTGCGGTGATCGTGAACACCTCGCGCGGCGAGGTGATCGACGAGAACGCGCTCACCCGCATGATCCGCGCGGGCGAGATCGCCGGAGCCGGGCTGGATGTCTATGAACGCGGCGCCCAGGTCAATCCGCGCCTGCGTCAGCTGCCCAACGTGGTGCTGCTGCCGCATATGGGCTCGGCCACGGTCGAGGGACGCATCGAGATGGGCGAAAAGGTGATCATCAACATAAAGACCTTCGAGGATGGCCACCGTCCGCCGGACCTGGTTCTGCCTTCAATGCTGTGACCGGGGCGGGGGATGCGGGCCTTTCTGGCCATCGACCTGCCCGATGAGGCAAGGGCTGCGCTGGTCCGCTTGGGGCGACAGCTCCGCCCGGGCCGGCGGATGCCGGCGGACAACCTGCACCTGACGCTGGCCTTCCTGGGTGAACAGGACGAGGAAAGGCTTGCCGCGCTGCACCAGCGGCTGGAGGCGGCCGTCCGCCCGGGTTTCGAGCTTCGCCTTGCCGGGCTGGGCGTTTTTGGCGGCCGCAGCCCGCGGGCGCTGTTTGTGGCGGCCGATCCCGCCCCCGACCTGCTGGCGCTGCATCGCGCGATTCTGGCCGATATGCGCCGGGTCGGGATCGAACCCGAAAGGCGGCGCTATCGCCCGCATGTGACGCTGGCCCGTTTCGGCAAGGGGCTGGACCGGGCGGAGGCGCGGCAGATCGCCGGATTTCTCGAAGACCAGGCCGGTTTCGCCCTGCCACCCTTTCGGGTTGCGCAGTTCGGGCTTTTCCGCTCCATCCTGCGTCCCGAAGGCGCGCAGCACGAGGAACTGGCCAGCTACCCCCTGACGGCGCCGCCGCCCGGCCGAGAGGCGCCCCGCTGACCCGCTGGAAGGTCACGGCGCAAGGCTACGGACAGGGCGCGAAAACGAAAAGGGCCGGTCGCAAGGACCGGCCCCCTGTCGATGCCCGGATTCAGGCTGCGCCTATTCTCGATTTCCGAGCAGCTGCAGCAGGAACATGAACATGTTGATGAAGTCCAGGTACAGCTGCAGCGCGCCCATGATCGCCGACTTGCCCAGCCATTCGCTGTCGCCCGACTGGGCGTGCTGGAGGTAGGTGACCTTGATGTTCTGGGTGTCATAGGCGGTCAGGCCGGCAAAGATCAGCACGCCGATGACGCTGATGGCGAAATAGATCGCCGGGCTGCCCAGGAAGATGTTGATGATCGAGGCCACGATCAGGCCGATCACGCCCATGATCAGGAACGATCCCCAACCCGAGATGTCCTTCTTGGTGGTGTAGCCCCACAGCGAGAGGCCGGCGAACGAAATCGAGGTCACGAGGAAGACCTGAGCGATCGACATGCCGGTGAAGGCCACGAAGATCCAGCTGAGCGAAAGCCCCATCAGCGACGCGAACGCGTAGAAGAAAAGCTGCGCGGCGGCAGCCGACATGCGGTTGATCGTTGCGCTGAAGGCAAAGACCATGATCAGCGGCGCAAACATCGCGATCCAGCCCAGGATGTTCGGCTTCAGCGTCAGCGGATCGCGGAAGATGCCCAGCAGCGCCGGGCTGGACCCGACGGCCCAGGCCACCAGGAAGGTCAGCAGCATGCCGACCGACATGGTGCTGTAGACCTTGTTCATGTGGGCGCGCAGACCCTCGTCGATCTGGGCCGCGCGTACGCCGGCAGCCGTCCGGCCCGTCATCTGGCGAGTGTCGAATTCAGCCATTCATCATCTCCATGCATCTCTATTGGTCCGCCAGGCCCGTTCGGGTGGCGTGCCCTTGGAATATTGGAGCCTCGACCGGGGGTTTCAAGCATTTTGGGCGCAAATCGGCGCGATTTGTACCGGGGGATGCAATCTTGTCCGAAACCGGGCCGGAAAGGGGCAGGATCGGGGCGTGCGGGGACGCTGCGGGCCGGGGGAATCCGCGCAGCGTTCAGGGCGCGATCACCACCTTGCCGGTGGATTTGCGGCTGCGCAGAAGCTCCAGCCCCTCGACCGCCCGCTCCAGCGGCAGGACATGGCTGACATGCGGTTTCAGCCGCCCTTCCAGATACCATCCGATCAGGATGCCGAGGCTGTTGCGCACCACCTCGGGCCGGAATTTCAGATAGCCCCCGATATAGAAGCCGATGACGGTCAGGTTCTTGACCAGCAGGTGATTGGCCGGGATCTGCGGCACCTCGCCCGAGGCAAAGCCGATCGGCAGCAGCCGTGCCTCGGGGTTGCAGGAGCGGAAGGCGGCCTTCCACGCATCGCCCCCCACCGCGTCATAGACCACGTCGGCACCGCCAAGTTCCAGCACCCGCGCTCGCAGGTCTTCGCCGGCGTCGATCAGGTGATCGGCCCCGGCGGCGCGGGCTACCGCCAGCTTGTCGGTGCCGCGCGCCTGGGCGATCACCCGCGCGCCCATCAGCCGGCCGATTTCCACCGCCGTCAGCCCGACGCCGCCGGCGGCCCCCGTCACCAGCAACGTCTCGCCCGGTTGCAGCCGCGCCCGGTGGTCCAGCGCGATGTGGCTGGTGCCATAGGCGATCTGGAAGGCGGCCGCGTGCTCGAAGCTCATGGCATCGGGAACGGGCACCGCGCGGGCGGCGTCGAAGGCGCCGAACTCGGCCAGCCCGCCATGCCCGGCATAGACCGCCACCCGGTCTCCGAGGGCGAATCGGGTGACGCCTTCGCCCAGCTCCTCGACCGTGCCGGCGACCTCCATTCCCGGCGTGAACGGGGCGGGGGGCGTGTCCTGGTAGGTGCCCTTCTGCATCAGCAGATCCGCGAAATTGAGCCCGCATGCCCGGATTCGCAGGCCGATCTGCCCCGGCCCGGGGCGCGGTTTCGGAATATCGACCATCTCTGCCGCGGCCCCCGTCGCCGCGATCCGTATCGCCCGCATGTCGGACCTCCTGTATCGCCCCGCGCATAAAGGCGATATCGGCGGCCTTCGTCAAACGGCGGGCGAAGGGCGCGCCGGATTTCCTTGCATCCCGATACCCGGCACGGCATCGGCCCGGGGCGATACAACCACCAGCCTTGAAGGTCCGGATCGGAATCAACTGGCTTGAAAAGAGAGCAAAAGGGTTTAGACTGGGGGCCATGGTGCCGGCTGGCCCATGACGGGGGATGGGATGGCCCGGTCCGCACCGACAGATGCGGGGGATGGAAATGCCCGGGTCCCGACGTCGGTCGGCTGCTGTTAATCGATATGAGGAGGAACCGATGCCACATCCCGTAGATGTCCATGTCGGCAAGAGAGTTCGGCACCGTCGCTGGATGATCGGCATGACGCAGCAGCAGCTTGCCGAAAAGGTCGGCATCAAGTTCCAGCAGATCCAGAAATACGAAACCGGCGCCAATCGAATCAGTGCGTCGCGCCTGTGGGACATCGCCGAGGCGCTCGACGTGCCGGTGAGCTTCTTCTTCGAAGGGCTGGAAGAGAGCGCGAAATCCCCCGGGGAAAAACCCGCCATGCCGGTCGATCTGATGGGCGACAAGGAGGCCCTGGATCTCGTGCGCTCGTACTACGCGATCCCCGAGAACCAGCGCCGCCGGCTTTTCGAACTGGCCCGCGTTCTCGGCGAAGTGGCCTGAACGGTTCGTCGTTGCGTTTCGGTCGCAGTGCATGACGCGGCAGGCCGGCGGTTCCCGAGGCCCTTGCATCCGGGGGCAGAGCATGATCGCACGACTGCCATGAGCATTGCCGATCTGACCGATCTCGAAGTGGCCCACCTGATGGCGGACGCGGCCCGGCGGGCGATCCTGCCCTGGTTCCGTCGCTCCGATCTGGCGGCCGAGAACAAGGCCGCCGGCGGGTTCGACCCGGTGACGGTGGCCGACCGGGAAGGCGAACGGGCCATGCGCGCGGTACTGGCCGAACATCGCCCCGAGGACGGAATCTTCGGCGAGGAACTGGGCCGGCGATTCGGGACCAGTGGCCGGACCTGGGTGCTGGACCCGATCGACGGCACCCGCGGTTTCATCTCGGGCACGACCAGCTGGGGCGTGCTGATCGCGCTGACCGATGCCGGCGGGCCGGTTCTCGGCATCATCGACCAGCCCTATACCGGCGAACGCTTCGTGGGGGCGCCGGGGACGACGGCAGTCAGCGGGCCGTTCGGCACCACGGCGCTGGCCACGCGCGCCACCCGGCACCTTGCCGACGCGATCCTGTTCTCAACCTTTCCCGAGATCGGCACCGACGACGAACGCGCGGGGTTCGAGGAGGTTTCCGCGCGCGTCCGGCTGACCCGTTTCGGGATGGACTGCTATGCCTATGCGCTGCTGGCGGCGGGGCATGTGGACCTGGTGATCGAGGCCGGGCTGAACGCCTACGACATCCTCGCGCCGATGGCGGTGATCCGGGCCGCGGGCGGCGTGGTCACCGACTGGCGCGGCGGGCCGGCCGACCGGGGCGGGCGGGTGCTGGCGGCGGCCAATCCCGCGCTCCATGCCGAGGCGCTGGCTATCCTCTCGCGCGTGCCGGAGGCTTGACGCGACTCCCCCCGCGCGCCATCTTTCCCGCGCGCCGGCTCTTCCGCCCGCTTTCCGCCGGCGCCCGCACTTCGCCCACGAGGCGGGCCGCAACGGAAGTGTGGACCCTGCCATGACCGAAATCCTGATCCGCAAGGCCGACCTCGTCCTGGCCATGGACGATGACGGGCGTGAACTCGTCGAAACCGACATCCTTGTCCGCAACGGTGCCATCGCCGCCATTGGCCCGGGGCTGCGCAGCACCGGCACGGTGATCGAGGCCCGCGGCTGCGTGGTCACGCCGGGGCTGGTAAACACCCATCACCACCTGTATCAGAGCCTCACCCGCGCGGTGCCGGGGGCGCAGGATGCGACGCTGTTCGGCTGGCTGAAGACGCTCTATCCGATCTGGGCCCGCTTCGGCCCGGAAGAGATCCACGTCTCGGCCCTGACCGGGCTGGCCGAACTGGCGCTGTCGGGCTGCACGCTGAGCGCCGATCACCTCTACCTCTACCCCAACGGCGCGCGGCTGGACGACACCATCGCGGCGGCGTCCGAAATCGGCCTGCGCTTTCACCCCACCCGCGGCGCCATGAGCATCGGCGAAAGCGCCGGCGGCCTGCCGCCCGATTCGCTGGTCGAGGATGAAACCGCCATCCTGAACGACGCGATCCGCCTCATCGATGCTTTCCACGATCCGGCCGAAGGCGCCATGTGCCGGGTCGGCATCGCCCCCTGTTCGCCCTTTTCGGTCAGCCGCGACCTGATGCGCGAGGCCGCCCTTCTGGCCCGCGACAAGGGCGTGATGCTGCACACCCACCTGGCCGAGAACGACGAGGACGTTGCCTACAGCCTGGAAAGATTCGGCTGCCGCCCCGGCCAGTATGCCGAAGACCTGGGCTGGACCGGCCCGGATGTCTGGCATGCCCATTGCGTGCGGCTCGATGGCAGGGAAATT
>JALTNO010000103.1:0-21700 GCA_027000645.1 Paracoccaceae bacterium
TGGTAGCGCCGCCATGTCCCCTCTGAACCGGAAACTCGCCCGCGACCTGTGGCGGATCAGGGGACAGGCCGTCGCCATCGGCCTGGTGATCGCCGTGGGCGTGCTGCTGCTGGTGATGATGACCGGGTTGATCGCATCGCTGGAAGAAACCCGGAGGGCCTATTACGAACGCTACCGGCTGGCCGAGGTGTTCGCTCCGGTCGCGCGGGCGCCCGATCACCTTGCCGCCGCGCTGCGCCGGATTCCGGGCGTCGCCGCGGTCGAGACGCGGGTCGTCGGGCGGGCCCTGATCGACATGAAGGGCATGGCCCTGCCCGTTCAGGCAAGGGCGGTTTCCCTGCCCGAGCTGCGCCCACCGGACGTGAACGCGATTCACCTGACCGAGGGGCGGATGCTGGAGGGCGGGCGCGCCGACGAGGTGATCGTTCTCGACAGCTTTGCCCGCGCCCACGGCCTGCGGCCGGGTGATCGCCTGACGGCAACCATGAACGGGCTTCGCCGCGGCTACCGCATCGTCGGCCTCGCGCGTGCGCCCGAATTTCTCTACACCACGCCACCGGGCGAGATGGTGCCCGACGACGCCCGGTTCGCGGTGCTGTGGATGAACCGGCGCACGCTCGCGGGCGTGATGGAGATGAAGGGGGCATTCAACGAGGCGCTCATCTCGCTGACCCGCGATGCCGAACCGGCGGCGGTGATCGCCGCCACCGACCGGCTTCTGGACAGGTATGGCGGCCTTGGCGCCTACCGGCTGAAGGACCTGCCCTCGGACCGTTTCATCGGCGAGGAGATTCACGGCCTGCGGACCTCGGCCGGCATCGTGCCGCCGGTGTTCCTCGCCGTTGCCGCCTTTCTTCTCTACATCGTGATCTCGCGCATGATCCAGGCCGAGCGCGAACAGATCGGGTTGCTGAAGGCATTCGGCTACAGCAACCGCGAGGTCGGCGGCCACTATTTCCGCATGATCCTGGCCATTGCCGTTCTAGGTGCGCTGGCGGGGTGCCTCATGGGGATCGTGGCCGGGCGGGCCATGGTGAACCTGTATCTCTATTTCTACAAGTTCCCCTTCCTCGTGTTCCGGCTCGATCCGTCCTCGTTCCTCACCGGCTTCGTCGTCAGCATCCTGGCGGCTTCGGCAGGAGGGCTGCTGGTGCTGCGCCGGGTCTTCGCCCTGACCCCGGCGGTGGCCATGCGCCCGGCGGTTCCCCCCGACTACAGCCGCACGGGGCGCTTCGGCGGCTTCCTGAACCGGTTTCTCGACCAGCCGACGCGAATGGTCCTGCGGCGCCTGACCCGCGCACCGGCGCGGATGGCCGGAGCGGTGCTGGGCATCGCCGCGGGCGTGGCCCTGTCCGCCGCCATGACCTCGGTCATGTCGAGCTTCGACGAAATGGCGGACCTGACCTTCGGCGTCGTGGACCGCAGCGACATTACCATCACCTTCACCCGCCCGATCGAGGCGCGAAGCATTTTCGAACTGCAGCGTCTGCCCGGCGTGATCGAGGTGGAGCCAGTACGGCTGGTTCCCGCGATCCTGAGCCACGGCCCGAAAACCTACCGCGGCGCGGTATTCGGAATGCGGTCGCTGCCGCGCCTGAACCGGGCGGTGGATCGCCGCCAGGCGCCGATCTACATTCGCGGCGACGGGATCATCCTTTCCGTGGGCCTTGCCCGCACGCTGGACATCCGCGCCGGCGACGTCCTGACGCTGGACGTGCGGGAAGGCCGCCGGCCACGCGCCAAGGTGCCGGTGATCGCGGTCGCCGAAACCCTGCTCGGCTCGCCCGCCTACATGGAGCTGGACGCGCTCAACCGTGCGCTCAGGGAGCCGCTTCGCGTCTCCGGGGCCTTCCTGCGCATCGATCCGGCACGCGCGGACGAGGTCTTTGGCCGGCTCAAGTCGATGCCGATGGTCGCCGGCGTGAGCCGCAAGTCGGACAGTCGCCGGTCACTGGAAAGGATCATGGACCAGGGCGCGGGCGGAATGCGCTACGTGATGGCGGCGATCGCGGCGGTCATAACCTTCGGCGTGATCTACAACGCCGCCCGCGTGGCCCAGGCCGAACGGGCCAGGGATCTGGCCAGCCTGCGCGTGCTGGGATTCTCCCGCCCGGAAGTGGCCTTCGTGCTGCTGGGCGAACTGGCGGTCGTCACCCTGCTGGCGCTGCCGCTGGGCGGGCTGGGGGGATGGGCGCTGTCCTTCGCGATCTCGCGCGGGTTCAGCACCGACATCTACCAGATCCCGCCGATCTTCAGCCTCGAAAGCTATGGCTGGGCCATGGTCGTCGTCGTCGCGGCGGCGCTGGCGTCGGGCTGGCTGGTCAAACGTGATATCGACAGGGCGGACATCGTTGCCGCCCTGAAAACGAGGGAGTAGTTCGCATGGCGCCCACACGCAGACATTCACGAAAGGTGATGACACTGGCCGCCGCGCTCCTGGTGGCGGCCGCTCTTGCCGGGGCGTTCTGGCCACGCGCAACGCTGGTGGACATGGCCGAAGTGCGCACCGGCCGGATGGTCGTGACCATCGACGAGGAAGGCCGGACGCGGGTGCGCGAACCCTATATCGTTTCCTCCCCCGTCGGGGGCGATCTGCAGCGGGTGGAACTGGAACCCGGCGACCGCGTGAAGGCCGGGGAGGTGGTGGCGCAGATGCACCCGGCGCTGCCGGCTGCGCTTGACGTGCGGACACGCGAACAGGCCAAGGCCGCGGTGGACGCGGCCGAAGCCGCCTTGCGCGTGGCAAGATCCGACCTCAAGGCGGCCCAGGCAAGAAGCGACTTCGCCCACAGCGAACTGGCGCGCATCCGCAAGCTGGTGGAGCGCAACATCGTCTCCCGGGTTCAGCTTGAACGGGCCGAGCAGGAGGCCCGCGTGGCCGATGCCCAGCTGGAAACCGTGAAGGCGGCCATCGCCATGCGCGAGGCCGAGGTCAACAACGCGCTGGCCCAGCTCATCAGTTTTGACGATCTCGGGCTGGCCGAGGCAATGGCGGCCAAGGCGCTGGACATGCCCTCGATTCCGATCACCGCCCCGATCGACGGCACCGTACTTCGGGTGATGCACCGAAGCGAAACCACCATCCCCGCCGGCGAGGCGATCCTCGAACTTGGCGACGTGGAGCACGATCTCGAAATCGTGGCCGAACTTCTTTCGACCGATGCCGTGCAGGTCGAGAAGGGCGCGCGCGTGGTGATTGCCAACTGGGGCGGGGACAAGGACCTGGAAGGCGTGGTCAGCCGGGTCGATCCCTTCGGCTATACCAAGCATTCCGCCCTGGGCGTCGAGGAACAGCGGGTCGAAACCATCATCGACTTCACCGGGGCCGAGTCCGAGCGCGGCCGGCTTGGTCACGGATACCGGGTCGAGGTGCGCATCGTCATCTGGGAAAGGGACGACGCAACCATCGTGCCGTCGGGCGCACTGTTCCGGCACGGGCGGGAATGGGCGGTGTTCGTGGTCCGCGACGGTCGCACGGTGTTGCGGCCGGTCGAGATCGGGCGGAACAACGGAATCGACGCCGAAGTGCTGAGCGGCCTCGAACCGGGCGAACGGGTGGTTCTTTTCCCGTCATCCTCGCTGAGCGAGGGGCAGAAGGTGGCCCAGCGGCAGGTGGAATGAACGGGGCCTTCAGGCCGCGGCTTCGGCGAAGAAACGCGCGATGTCGGGCGCGGCCGGCCATGTGAGAATCCACGAAAAGCCCGACGGGTCGCGGCCCGTGATCTCGTGGAACTTGGCCGCCAGGCGTTCGGGGCTCATCGGATTCCGGGGGGCGCCCAAGGGGTGGACGCAGGAGGCGTGGATGCTCTCGTTCGGCCCGAAATGGATGGTCAGAAGATCGGGCTGCCCCGGATCGTGGTCGAGCGCGGGGGTCCGCGCGGGTTCGGAGGAGACCGTCGTCAGCCGGATCAGCCGCTCCACCTCCGGGTCGCGCCAGAACCCGGCCTCGATGTCCTGGAGGCCGAGCCTGCCATGGACGAGCATCTGGGCAATGCAGGCCGGAACCGAAAGCTTGGCTTCCTCCGCCGTCTCGGGCAGCTCGACCGGGGGTATCACGTCGTGAAAATCGGGAATCGTGGCGTGCAGGCCGGTGATCTCGTCCAGCCGCCCCGCGACCCTGTCGCGCAGGCGCAGGGCAATGGTCATCTGCCGGTGCGTGCTGGCGCAGGAGGGCCACGGCTTCAGGATCACCCCGCGCTCTTCCAGCGCCCAGGGCCGGCCCAGGCCCAAGACCGCGCGGCGAAACTGCTCTTCGCTTCCCGCCCCCAGCAGACCGCCGAAACCGCGCGCGTCGTCCAGAACCTCGGGGCGCGAAGAAATGCCGGCCGCGGCGAAGCGCACCGCCTCGAATCCGGCGCGCGCGGCAAAGCCGGCCTGGAGCTGTTCGGCATTGGTCCCGAACTGGAGCATGTAGCCCACCGCCTGCGTTACCGCGATGGCCAGGGCATCGGCTGTCTGGTCCTGATCCAGGCGATTGAGCCGGGCCACCGCGGCCGCCGCGCCTGCCGCGCCCAGCGTGGCCGTGGAATCGAACCCGCGCCCGTGGTGATGCAGCGTCACCGCCTGCCCGATGCGCGAGATCGTTTCGAATCCGACGCAATAGGCCTCGAAGAACCGGGCCCCCGAAGCGGGGCGCATATGCGCCGCCGCCAGGAGCGCCGGGACCATGACGACGCTGGGGTGCGAACACCCCACCTCCTCCCAGTCGTCAAGTCCCAGCGCATGGCCCGCCACGGCATTGACCAAGGCGGCGTGGCCGGGTGCGAATCGGGCCGTCGTGCCCAGCGCGGGCACCTCCCCCGCCGCAATTCCGGCAAGACCGTCCCTGGCCCTCCGGGCAGGATCGCTTTCCGAACCGGCCAGGATGCAGCCAAAGCAGTCCGCAACCGCGGCCGCCACCATCGGCTCAAGCCGCGGGGCCGGTTCGGAATGGACGACGAATCGGGCAATTTCGGAAAGCGCGGTCATCCCCCGCCCCTCCTGCACGGACGCGCGGGCATGTCGCGACTGATCGCATTTGCCCGGCCCGGGGCGCCGGCCGCAAAGCCTGTCCGGATCGTGGATGGGTCATCAAGGGAAAAGGATGCGACCGATGCTCGCCCACTCCCCATGTCGGAAAAGGGATGGCGTGCCATGCACGAGGCTGAGCCGGTCAACGGCCCGAACACATCCACGCCTTTCCCGACAAGCGCCGCACCGGTCGCTTCCCGCATCGTCAACAATCCCGAACTCGTTACCGACTCGACGGTAGCAGGGATGGCTCGCGGCGGCCAACCCCAATATGCGGGTAACGCCCGGCCGGCCGCGCGCTTTTCGACGCGACGTCACCGGCAGGGCCGACGACCGGCGGCCCGGTGGCGGAAACGGCAGGACGCCGGCCCGCACATCCGGACCGGGCGTCCTGCTTCGCCTTCGCGCCCGAGATCAGAAGCTCAGGGAGATGTCGCGATGGTTCGCCGAACAGGAGGCCATGTAGAGCGCCTGCTCGCGCGTGAAACGCGGTTGCACCCGGATGCCCAGCGTGCCGCGGATCACTTCCATGTAGGCGGAAAGTTCGGGCCGCAGCGCCTCGGCCGCCCGGGCGCGCCAGGCTTTCTGCGCCTCGTATTCGGCAATCGCCTGATCCAGGTACTCCAGCGCCTTTTCGCGGTCCGGTTTGCGCTTGTCCTTCAACTTGCGACGCGCCTTGGACAGAAGCTTCTTGACGTCGCCGGCCCCATCAACCGCGTTGAACCGCTTGGCAAGCTGATTGACCAGCTCGTGCGTCTCGGCCTCGGGTCGGGTTTCGACGATGCCGCGCATCTCGCGCAGCGGTTCTTCCAGCGCGTCGAATTCCTCGGTCGCGTCCAGAACGGCAACCAGCTGGGCGATGCCCTCATAGCTGGCATCCGCTTTGCGACGCCAGAGTTTACGCGCGTCGTCCTCGGCCTTGACCAGCGCCGAGAACGTCGCATGGGTTTCCTCCCATTCGGCCGGGATGCGCGATTTCAGCGCCTCGATATCGGCATCGATTCGCGCCAGCCGGTCTTCCAGGCGCAGCTTGCGCGCCGGCTGTTCGCCTTCGCGGATGCGCTCGATCTCGGTCCTGACCTCTTCGCGGTCGGCTTCGAGGCGACGGATGTCCTTCTCGATGTCGCGCACGCGCGCGCGGATGGGGCGATAGGCTTCGGCCGCCTCGGCCACCTTCCCGGCGGCGCGTTCGGCCTCTTCCAGTGCCGCGATGGCCGCTTCGGCGCTGTCGACGGAGGCGCGGAATTCCTTCGCCAACTTGTCCGGCAGCAAGGAGACGTCCAGCCCCCGCACGCGGGCGATCGCGTTGGGAACGTCGTCGCTGGCAGCGAGCTTCTCGGCCACGTACTGTTCGAGGCAGGGCTGCAGTTTCGGGTTGCGCGGCGGTGGCGCGGTTTCCGACAGGTAGTTCACCCGGCTGGGCAGGTAGTTCACCAGCGGCGGATACCAGGCCACGATCACCAGTGCCGTCAGCTGCAGCAGGATGAAGGGAATGACGCCCTTGTAGATCTGAAGGGTCCGGACCGCCGCCGGCGCCACCCCGCGCAGATAGAACAGCGCAAAGCCGAATGGCGGGGTGAGAAACGAGGTCTGGATGTTCAGCCCGATCATCACGCCGAGCCACACCGCGGTCACGTTGGCGCCGGGATCGGCCAGAAGGATCGGCGCGACGATCGGCACCACGACCACCGAGATCTCGATGAAATCGAGGAAGAAGCCGAGAATGAAGATCACCGCCATGACCACGATGAACTTGGACCAGAAGCCGCCCGGCAGGCCGTTGAGGAAGTCGCGCACCAGTTCCTCGCCGCCAAAGGCGCGGAAGGCCGAGGTGAGGATCGCCGCCCCCATCAGGATGACGAAGACCAGCGAGGTGGTCTTGGCGGTATCCAGCATCACCCCGTGCATGGTGCGATTGATCCGCAACACGCGCAGGCCGCTCCAGATCAGCGATACCAGCAGGCCCACCGACCCGACCACACCGATCCAGATCCCGGCCAAGTCGCGGCCGTCGCGGATCAGCTTGACGTTCATGTCGTAGTTCTGCAGCGCATAGACCAGCACCCCCAGAGAGACGATCCCCAGGATTGCCGGCCAGTACCTGTCGCGGTCGCGTTCATGCAGACGGTAGCCGGCCATCACCATGGCCCCGGCGGCACCGATGGCGCCCGCCTGGTTGACCGTCGCGACGCCCGCGATGATCGACCCCAGCACCAGGAAGATCAGCGTCAGCGGCGGTACCAGCGTCAGCGCCACCCGCTTCCAGAATTCGAGGCTGTAGGTGCCTTCCGCATGCACCGCCGGCGCGGCCTGCGGGCGGATCAGCGCAAAGGCCAGGATGTAGAGCATGTAGAGCCCCACCAGAACCAGCCCCGGAATCAGCGCGCCCAGGAACATCTCGCCGGCGCTGGTCGATCCCACGTCGAAGATCGACGGCATCGAGAATTCCCCGGTGGCCGCCTTGTAAAGCCCCTGCCGCAGAACGCCGGCCTGGTCGGTGGCCGAGGACAGCTGGTCGGCCAGGATGATGAGCACGATCGAGGGCGGGATGATCTGTCCCAGCGTCCCCGACGCGGCAATCGTGCCGGTGGCCAGCGGGATCGAATAGTTCGACCGCATCATGGCCGGAAGGCTGATGAGGCCCATGGCCACCACCGTGGCACCCACGATGCCGGTGGTCGCCGCCAGCAGCGCCCCCACGAACACCACCGAAATGCCCAGGCCACCCGGCACCGGGCCGAACAGCTGCGCCATGGTCACCAGAAGATCCTCGGCGATCTTCGATTTCTGCAGCATGATGCCCATGAAGATGAACAGGGGCACGGCTATCAGCGTATCGCGCTCCACCACCCAGTAGACGCTTCGCAGGTTGGTCACCCCCGCCGACAGCCACTGCCACGGCCCGCCGTTGAAGAAATAGGCACTCGGGTCTCCGGCGAAGATCAGGCCGGCGCCGCCGGCCAGCAGGATGGTCAGCACCGCCGAGCCCGGCAGCGCGAAGGCCACCGGGAAACCCGACCCCAGAGCCGCGACCATCAGCAGGATAAGAACGATCAGAAAGAACAGTTCCATCTCATTTCCTCACTTGTCGCGGATCAGTGGGCCGCGCCATCGAATTCGCGATGGCCGGGCTCGCCGCGCCAGTCGGCGACGGAATCGAACAGCATCGCCACGAACTGGATCAGCATGGTCAGGCCGAATATCCCCAGGAACGCGGCCATCTGGTATTTCACGTACATGCCGATGCCGCCGGTCTGGGTGATCTCGAAATTCATCACCGGGCTGTTGATGATCGATTGCGGCCCGGCAAAACCGACCGCCAGAACGGTCCATGCCGTCGGCATCCCCAGCAGGATCACGCCCCAGGCATTGAACAGCCCCTTCTTTCGCATGGACAGGCCGGCATAGAGGATGTCCACCCGCACATGGCCTTCCTCATACAGCGTGTAGGCCGAGGCCAGCAGGAACAGCGCCGAATACCAGTAGCGCACCAGGTCGCCCATGAAGGCCTGTTCGTACGAGAACACGAAGCGGGTGATGACGATACCCAGCTCGGCAATGATGATCAGAAGCGCCAGCCACGGAAACCCGAGCGATCGCGAGAACAGGGCAACCACGAAGCCCAGGATCACCAGCGGCAGGTGGATCCAGAGACCGACGAAGTCCGGGCGCTGGAAGGTCAGGACGGTTTGCCGGTCGAAAAACAGGTCGAAGACATTTTCAACCCGAAAGAAGGAGACGATGATGTCGGCAAGGCCGACGAACAGTATTCCGAAATAGAATGCCCGCACCAGGTAGACATTGAACCGGTGAATGCGGTCGGCATCCCAGCGCAGCGCGTTGCTGGAATTCATCACTGCATAGGCAATGCCCGCGGCGATACAAACGGCATAGATCAGCACGGGGATCAATGCGCCGGCATCACCGCTCAGGATGGCCTGGGGCGGCGGATATCCGAAACCGACATTCAGGACATTGGAGATCATGAAGGCGGCAAGAGCTCCCAGCGTCGCCCAGCCGAACATCCGGGTCAGCGGCGCCGGGTCTCCATGGCGTTCGATTCCGGCGCTCATGTCCGTTGAAGACATTCTTTCCCCCACATTCTTTTCCGGGCGCCTCGCCGGCCGCTGCCCGAGTCCCGATCGGCCGGCGTGGCGGTCACTCCTCGGCGCCGGAAAGCCCCATGGAAAAAGCGGGGCCCGAAAGCCCCGCCCGTTTTCTGCGGTTTCGTCCGCTCAGGTGTCGAGACCCAGAACACGGTTGCGCTGCGCCGTGAACTGACCCTGCATGAGCGCCATCGAACGACCGATGTCACGCAGGGCGGCCTGGAAGGCATCGTCCACCTCGGCCGCCAGCGCCGACTTGGCGCGGGTTTCCTCGAACACTTCGGCCGCGGCTTCGCCGAAGGCATCCCAGATGTCCTCGTTGAACGAGGCCACCTTGACGCCCTGCTCTTCGACCAGCTTTTTGAGGTATTCGCCGTTCTTGGCCTGCATCTCGGCAAACATCAGCTGGTTTTCCATCAGCGCGGCGGCCTCGATCACGGCCTTTTCGCCGTCGGTCAGGCTGCCCCACCAGCTTGCGTTCATGGCCAGCGCGAGGTTGGCGTTCGGTTCGTGCATGCCCGAGGTGTAGTAGTACTTGGTCACCTCGTAGAACTTCATGAAGTAGTCGTTGAAGGGACCGACCCATTCGGTCGCGTCCACGGCGCCCGAAACCAGGTTTTCATAGATCTGGCCGCCCGGCAGCGAGATGGTGGAAACGCCCAGCTTGCTCATCACCGTGCCGCCGAGGCCGGGGATGCGCATCTTCAGGCCCTTGAAGTCCTCGGGATCGTTGATTTCCTTCTGGAACCAGCCGCCCGCCTGGGTGCCGGTGGCGCCAGCGGGGAAGGCCTTCAGCCCGAAGCTTCCCGAAACCTTGTCCCACAGCGCCTGACCGCCGCCGAACATGATCCACGCGTTCCACTCGTCCACGGTCATGCCGAAGGGCACGGCGGTGAAATAGGCGAAAGCCGGATCCTTGCCGACCCAGTAGTAGTCGGCCGCGATATAGGCCTGGGAGTTGCCCGAAGCGACTTCGTCGAAGGAGTCGAACGCCTTTACCCGCTCACCGGCGGCAAAGTAGTTCACCTTGATCGAACCCTGCGACAGGATCTCGATATTCTTGGCCAGGCGCTGGGCCGAGGTTCCCAGACCGGGGAAATCCCGCGGCCAGGTGGACACGATGTTCATTTCTTTCCGGCCTTGCGCAAGGGCCGGGGCCGCCAATGCGGTTGCGCCGGCGCCCAGGGCGGCGCCCTTCAGGAATTTACGACGATCCATGCTGATTCACTCCTCCGCGATGTCGTTTGTTGTTGTTGAATTGCACCGTTATGCTCATCACCGGCCGCGGAATGTCAATACCGATGACCCGAAAGCGGACAAGAAAAAGCACCAATTCGGGAGGGCGTCCGAGCTGCGCGCTCAACCGATCCGAAAGGGCCGCTCAGACCGAACGCCGGAACCGTGTGCCGGGTGGCGGAGGCATCTCGGGTCCGCCGGCGAAACACTGCGCGATCCGCATCCATTCGGCGGCCACCGGGCCTTCGACTTCCAGCTGCGTGTCGGCGATGTTTCGCGTCTGCGTCACCACCTGCGCAAACGCGACGGCGCTGCCCCGGATCAGGTCCGTCGCGTTCTCCTCGCCAAGTCTCCACTGCGCCCCGGAGGGGGCGACAAGCTCCAGCCGCGGCATGGTTGGGGGCACCTCGCGGCCATGCACCCGGAACGACCAGCCGAAGGTGTTGACACCCAGCACGACGATATTGCGGATCCGGTCGGTTTCCCTGCGCTCGGCCCCCAGCAGGTCGAACACCGCCTGCCCATGCGCCCATGTCTCCATCTGCCGCGCCGTCATGGAAGAGCGCACCGACATCTCCGGCCCCACCCATCCGACCCGCGCCTTCGGGTCCAGGCCCTCCCATCGCCGGGCCATGTCGATGCAACGCGCGCGCCATGCCTCGCGCAATGCCTCGCCCCGCAGCGCCACGGCGGCATTCTCGGTCGCGCGGATACCCCGCGCACCGATCCCCGCCATCGTCCGTTCGATCCTTTCGGCGAAATCATCCGGCGCCGCCAGCGACAGGTCCGCCATCTCGTTCCAGAAATGCAGGTGAACGAACACGTCGTTCAACGTCCAGCCCTTGAACTGGGTCTTCCGGTCCCAGTCGGAACCGGAAAGGTGTGCAACCGCCGCGTGGAGCACCTCGCTTTCTTCAAGAAAATCCCGGGCCTGCTGCATTTTCAGTTCTCCTCCAGTTCGGCCAGAACGGTTCCGGCGGCAACCTGCTGGCCCGCCTCCACGCAAAGCCTGGTCACCGTTCCGGAAACGACCGCCACGATCCGGTGCTGCATCTTCATCGCCTCCAGTATCGCAAGCGTGTCGCCCTTTTCGACCGCCTGCCCCGGCCGCACGGCAATCTCGCGCACCAGCCCCGGCATCGGGGCGCGGATCAGACCGCCCGCGCCCTCTGCGCCGTCCGCCGCACCCGCGCGAAGGCGACGGAAGGTTGTCCGCCGGCCGCCCAGGGCCAGATGAACCCGACCCCCCGAAACCCGCGCCACGGCTTCGAACGCGCACCCGTCAATGCGGACGGTCAAAGGACCGTCCTCGCCCCCTTCGTCCATGGCGATCCCGAACTCCTCCCCTCCTGCCTGCACATGCCAGCCGCCCGGCCGGGCGCCGATGCGCAGGTGAACCGTCGCGCCCCCGGCCTCGAGCGCGAGGTCACGCGGCAGCAGCGGCGCGCTCGACCAGCCCAGCTGATCCCGAGCGATGAAGCCCGCACGCGCCATTGCCGCCCTCTGCCCGGCCCGCATCAGCAGCGCGGCGGCAAGGGCGAAATCGCGGACGTCCGGCCCGGCGGGCGAAAATCCCCGCGGAAAGGCGCGGTCGAGAAATCCCGTCGTCGCCTGCCCGGCCGCGAATTCCGGCCGCGCCAGGGCCTCGGCCAGAAACGGAGCGTTGGTCACGCAACCCAGAACCACGCTGTCGCGCACCGCCCGCAGCAGCCGGGCGCGGGCCTCTTCGCGCGTTGCCCCGTGGGCGACGATCTTGGCCAGAAGCGGGTCGTAGAACGATGTCACCTCGAACCCCGACGCGATCCCCGAATCGATGCGGATGCCGTCCCCCTTCGCCGGGCGCCACAGCTCGATCCGCCCGGTGGCTGGCAGGAACCCGTTTGCGGCGTCCTCGGCATAGAGCCGGGCCTCGATCGCGTGGCCGGCCAGGCGCAGATCCTCCTGCGCGATGCCCAGGGCTTCGCCACGCGCCACCCGGATCTGCATGGCCACGAGATCGAGTCCGGTCACCATCTCGGTCACCGGATGTTCGACCTGAAGGCGGGTGTTCATTTCCAGGAAGTGGAACCCGCCGCTTTCGTCGAGCAGGAATTCCACCGTCCCCGCGCCGCGATAGCCGACGGCGCGCGCGGCCTCGACCGCGACCTGCCCCATCCGGTTGCGCAGGTCGGAGGTCATCACCGGGCAGGGCGCCTCTTCGATCACCTTCTGGTGGCGGCGCTGCACCGAACAGTCGCGCTCGCCCAGATGGACCACGTTGCCGAAAGCATCGGCAAAGACCTGGAACTCCACATGCCGGGCATTTTCGACCGCCCTTTCGAGGACGAGTTCGTCCGACCCGAACGCCTCTGCCGCCTCGGACCGGGCCTGCGCGAGCGCCTCCGGCAGCTCCTCCACCGCGCGCACCAGCCGCATCCCGCGCCCACCGCCCCCGGCCGCGGCCTTGACCATCACCGGATAGCCGATTCGTCCGGCTTCGGCCGCGAAAGCCGCGTCGCTCTGGTCCGCGCCGTCGTAACCCGGCACGCAGGGGATCCCGGCCGCCGCCATCAGCCGCCGCGCCGCGGCCTTGTTTCCCATGGAGCGGATCGCCTGCGCCGGCGGCCCGATGAAGACCAGCCCGGCCTCCTCGACGGCCTCGGCAAACCCGGCATTCTCGGACAGGAAGCCATAGCCGGGATGGATGGCGCCGGCGCCGCTTTCCCGGGCGGCGGCCAGGATCTGCCCGGGACACAGATAGCTTTCCTGCGCGGGGCCGTCGCCGATGCAGATGGCCATGTCCGCAGCCGCCACATGCGGCGCGCCTGCATCGGCCCGGCTGTAGACGGCCACGCCGCGCAGCCCCATCTCGCGCAGCGTGCGCATCACCCGCACCGCAATTTCACCCCGGTTGGCGACAAGCACCGTATCGAACGCCATTGCTCCGCCCCCTAGAACCTGTGCACGGCATAGCCCGAAGGCCTGACCCGGCGCGCGCGCCCCTCAAGGCAGGTCTCCAGGCAAAAACCCAGCACCCGCCGCGTGTCGCGCGGGTCGATCACCCCGTGATCCAGGCACCGCCCCGAGGTGTAGAACGCGTCCGACTGGCGGTCGAAATGGGCGATGATCCGGCGGCGCTGCTCGGCAAGTGCGGCCTCGTCCACTGCCTCTTTCCGGCGATCGGCGCTTGCACGCGCGACGAGTTCCATGGTGCCGGCGGCCTGTTCGCCGCCCATGACCCCGGTCGTCGCGTTCGGCCAGGCGAACAGGAAGTCGGGCTCGAAGGCGTGACCGCTCATGCCGTAATTTCCGGCCCCGAAGCTTGCCCCGACATACAGCGTGATCCGGGGTACATCGACGCCGGTCACTGCCTGGATCATCTTTGCCCCGTGCTTGATCATGCCGGCGCGTTCGTATTCGGTGCCGACCATGAAGCCGGTGGTGTTGTTGAGAAAGATCAGCGGCATGTCCGACTGCCCGCAAAGCTGGATGAACTGGGCCGCCTTGGCCGCCCCGTCCGGGTCGAGCGGGCCGTTGTTGCCGATGATGCCGACGGGAATGCCGGTGAGCGCGGCCTGAAGACAGACGGTGGCCGCGCCGTGGCCGGGCCGGAAATCCTCGAATGCCGACCCGTCGACCACCCGCGCGACGATCTCGCGCATGTCCACGGGCGTGCGGTAGTCCACCGGAACCACCCCGGCCAGCTCGTCCGGGTCGAGGGCCGGTTCGTCGAAATCCCTGACGGGCCGCGGCGGCAGGTTGCGGTTCCAGTCGAGCCGCGCAAACAGGTCGCGGGCGATCTCGATGGCGTGGGCGTCGTCCTCGGCCAGGTAGTCCACCAGCCCCGAAACCGTCGCGTGCATCTCGGCCCCGCCAAGGTCGCTGTCGCTGGCCGCCTCGCCGGTGGCGGCCCGCACCAGCGCCGCCCCGCCCAGCGCCGCCATGCCGTTGCCGCGCACGCCCACCACGTAATCCGCCAGGCCGGGCATGTAGGCCCCGCCCGCCGTGGACGGCCCGTGCAGGATCGCCAGATTTGGCAGCCCGGCGGCGCTGAGCCGGGCCAGGTTGCGAAACAGGCGCCCGCCATGCGCCCACAGCTCGACCCGGTATTCCATCAGGTTTGCGCCGGCGCTTTCGACCAGGTGGATGAAGGGCAGCTTGTGCCGCAACGCGAGTTCCTGCGCACTGAGAAAGGCCGGAACCGTCATCGCGCTCATGGCGCCGGCCTTGATGCCGGAATCGTCCACCACGATCATCGACCGCACCCCGGACACGAAACCGATGCCGATGATGACCGAGGCACCGGGGATCGAGCGCGCCTCGTCATCGGTATCGGCCAGGTAGCCGGCCAGCGAATGCAGTTGCACGAAGGGCATCCCCGGATCGAGCAGCCGCGACAGGCGTTCGCGCGGGGTGATCTGGCCGCGCGCCTCCATCCGCTCGCGGCGTCTCTCCGACAGCGCCGCCGCGCGGGATTCGAGCGCGCGCAGGCGATCGACCAGCGCCAGCATGTCGGCGCGGTTCGCGTTGAACGCCTCCGACCCCGGAACCGCCCGGCTTTGAAACCGCATCATGCCTTCCCCCCGTCATTGTCCCCGTCGACGTTCCCGTCAATGCCCGCAACCAGCTCTGCCGGCACCCGGACCGGCCGAGCCAGAAGAATCTGGGCAAAGCCCTTGCCCTGCGGGTCGTTGCGCAGGCTGGCCACGCCGCCGCCGCCCAGGACCCGGCGCAGCACGATGTTCATGGAATGGGTGCCGGGCAGGTGGAACCGCTCCACTTCGCCCTCCAGATAGCGGGCGAAGATCCCTGCCACCCGTTCCGGTGTCAGCGCCGCCCAGATCCATGGCAGCAACGCCGGATCGCGGGCGATGACACCGATATTGACATCATCCCCCTTGTCGCCCGAGCGCGCCCAGGCGAGCTCTTCCAGCGGCCGCTCGACGAGGTCGGCGCGCGCGTGATCGACCGGCCGGGGCACTGTGCCCGGACCGGCCGCCGGTTCGCGCACGGGCACCTCGGGCGGGGCGAAATCCACCGCCTTGCCCTCAAGGCTGACACGGCAGTGCACGCGACCGGCCTCGACCAGAAAGGAGAACAGCCGCACCACGGGCGAGGGCCGCGGCCGTCCCGCACCGGTGAAGAAATGCAGCCCCGGCGGCGCGGCCAGCGCAGCGCCGGTGAGTTCCTTCAGGAAAATTCCCACGGCGCGGGCATCGTCATGGCGCACCGCCGCCTTGAGTGAAATCTCCTCGTACATGCCGGCCCCGCAGACCCCGCCGAAGGTCTCGACCGACACCTCGCGGAAATCCCCGGCACCCAGCGCCCGCAACCGCTCGCGCGCGCGCTCCAGTCCGGCATCGGCAAAAGCCCGCGCCCTGGCGCGCGCGGCGCGGCCATTGAACTGGACGACCATGCCGCCACGGAAGCCGTCCGCCCGGGTGACCGAAACCTTGAGCTGCCCCGTCGGCGCCCGCCCGCGCGCACCCGCCACGGCAACCCGGTCCGGCGCCACCTGCTCCATCGTCACCCGGGAGAAATCGCAAACCACGTCGGGCAGCACGTAGGCGCGCGGATCGCCGATTTCGTAAAGCATCTGCTCGCCCACCGTGGCCGGGGTGACCAGACCGGCCGTGCCCCGGGGTCTGGTCAGGACCATGGTGCCGTCCGCAGTGACCTCGGCCACCGGGTAGCCGATGCGGGCGATGTCGCCGGCCTGCTCCCAGTCGGTGAAATTGCCGCCCGTGGATTGCGGCCCGCATTCCAGCAGATGCCCCGCCAGCGAACCGGCGGCGAGGCGGTCGAAATCGTCCCACGCCCAGCCATGCGCGTGAATGCAGGCCGCCAGAGCCAGCGCACTGTCCGCGCAACGCCCGGTGACGACGATATCGGCCCCTGCGTCCAGAGCCGCCACGATCGGCGCCGCGCCCAGATAGGCGTTCATCGACGCGATCCGATCGCGCGGCGGCATGGGGGCGCCGGTGAACATCTCGGTCCGGTCGGCGAACTCGCCGGCCCGGGGGAGCAGATCGTCGCCCTCGACCACCGCCACCCTCAGGGCCAGCCCCGCCGCCGCGATCCGTTCACGCAGGGCCGCCGCGCAGGCCGCCGGGTTGACACCGCCGGCATTGGACAGCACCCGCACCCCGCGTTCGGCGATGCGGGCGAGGTTGGGCGCCATCGCCCCGGTCACGAAATCGGTCGCGTATCCGGCGTCCGGATCCTTCAGCCGTGCCCGGGCCATGATCGACATGGTGATCTCGGCCAGGTAGTCGTAGACGAGGAAATCCAGCCCCTCGACCGCCAGAAGCTGCGCCGTGGGATGTGCGGCCTCGCCCCAGAACCCGGCCGCACCGCCTATGCGGAGCATGCCGCTCACCCCGGTGCCACCATGGCCTCGGTTTCACGCCTGAGCCGCGCGGCCGAGGTGGTCTCGTCAACCGCCACATCCGCCCGGGCCAGGATCCGGTCGCGCGCCACCGGACGCAGCACCCGCGCTCCGCCCGCAAGACCCAGCGGCAGCGCCCCCATCGCCACCGAGGCCGCGGCCGGGCGCAGCTGACCGGCAACGCAGTATCCGCCCTCGCCGTCAAGGATCTCTCCGGGTGCGAGATCGCGCTTGGCCACCGCCACCACGTCGGCGCGGAATTCGGTGGCGGTACCGGTGGCCTCGCCGCGCAGGCCGACATTGGCAACCGACATGCCCAGCTCCAGCCCGATCAGGTGCCAGCGCTTCCAGGCCGCGAAATAGCGGCCGCTGTCATCGGTGGCGACGTGATATTCCTCAAGGCAGCGGCGCTGATATTCAGTGACCGCCTCGACCACCACCCACACCCCCATGCGGATGTCGTTGCCGATCACGCGCCCATGCGCATCGAGGCAGTTCTGGACCTCGACCAGCCCCTTGCCCTCCAGCACGCCGCCATCGGCGCGCGGCCGCATCTGGTCGGCCAGATCGTCGATCGAGCCGGACGGATAGGCCAGCCCGCCCGAAGGCGCGTCCAGCCCGCAGGCATTGGCGATGGCGGCGCTTTCGATGGCCGGCTTGGTGCCGTCGAGAAAGGAATTGAACATCCTCGGGTTGAGCCGCCCGCGTTCGGCCTGTTCGCGCGTCAGCCCCCAGTGGTCCCACACCGTGTCGGGGGTGGAATAGCGGTATTCGGGCCGCCACTTGTGCCCGCGCCCGGCGGCGACCACCTCGAAGCCGCAGCTGCGCGCCCAGTCCACCAGCTCCACCGTCATCGCCGGCTGGTCGCCATAGGCCATCGAATGGATGACCCCTGCCGCCTGCGCCTGCCGCGCCAGAGCCGCTCCGCAGACCGCGTCGGCCTCGACCGTGGCCGAGATGACATGCTTGCCGGCTTCGAACGCCGCCAGCAGATGGCCCACCGCGACCACCGGGTCTCCGGTCGCCTCGACGATGATCTCGGGGCCGGGATGGGCGATCAGGGCGGCGCTGTCGTCGGTGATGCAGGTGCCGCCGCTGCGCAGGGCGTCGTCCAGCGTCGGCGCCGCGATGCGTTCGCCCGGCCAGTGGGCGTATTCCATGTTCGACCGCGCCCGCGCCACGTCAAGATCGGCGACCCCGACCACATGCACGCCCGGCAGGCGCAGCGCCTGCGCAAGGAACATGGTTCCGAACTTGCCCGCCCCGATCAGGCCTATGCGGATCGGCCGACCCTGTGCGGCGCGGGCCTGCAACTGCTGGTAAAGCCCCATGCGAACCCCTCCCTTTCCGCCGTGCAAGAATGCCGGGACAGTCGAAGGAAGGCTACCCTGTTCGCCCCCCGGTTCCAGCCGCTCCGGCCCGTCGGCGGCCGAAATGACGCTGCGTTCCCTGTCCAACCGGTGCATTGCCGCAGGCGAAAGAGCCGTGCCAAGCTGCGCCCCGTGGCGCCGTGCGATCGGCGCGACCGGACATGGCCGGACATGGAGGAGCCCATGGCAACACCCGCCTGCATCTTCGATGCCATCCGCACGCCCCGTTCGCGGGGCAAGCCCGACGGAGCCCTGCACGAGGTCAAGCCCGTGCAGCTGGCCGCCGGCCTGCTGCGCGAATTGCAGGCCCGGCACGATCTGGACACCGCGCGGGTGGACGACGTGATCCTGGGCTGCGTGGACCCGGTGGGGGATCAGGGCGCCTGCATCGCCAAGGCCGCCGCGCAGGCCGCGCACTGGGACGAATCGGTGCCCGGCGTGCAGCTGGACCGGTTCTGCGCCTCGGGGCTCGAGGCGGTGAACATGGCCGCGGCCAAGATCGGTTCCGGCCAGCAGGACCTGGTGGTGGCCGGCGGCGTGGAAAGCATGAGCCGCGTGCCGATGCTGTCGGCCGGCGGGGCGATGTTCACCGATCCCGATTTCGTCATCGACCAGCTGTCGGTACCGCAGGGGATCGGCGCCGACCTGATCGCCACGCTCGACGGCTACAGCCGCGAGGAGGTGGACGCCTTCGCGGTGGAAAGCCATCGCCGCGCCGCCCGCGCCCGCGACAGCGGCTGGTTCGACCGCTCGGTAGTGCCGGTGCGCGACGAAAACGGGATCGTGATCCTTGAACGCGACGATTTCATCAAGCCCGACACCGACATGCAGAAGCTGGCGGCGCTGAGACCCTCCTTCGCGCAGATGGGCGCATATGGCTATGATGACATGGCGCTGGCGAAATACCCGCAAGTGGAACGCATCCGGCACGTGCACACGCCGGGAAACTCCTCGGGCATCGTGGACGGGGCCTCGGCGGTGCTGATCGGCAGCGAACGGGTCGGGCGCGAACTGGGACTGACCCCCCGCGCGCGCATCCTTGCCGCCACGGTGATCGCCACCGACCCGGTGATCATGCTGACCGGGCCGGGACCGGCGGCGAAGAAATGCCTCGCGCGGGCCGGGTTGACGGTGGACGACATCGACATCTGGGAAATCAACGAGGCCTTCGCCTCGGTCGCGCTGCGCTACATGCGGGATCTGGGGCTCGAGCACGCGGTCACCAACGTCAATGGCGGCGCCATCGCCATGGGCCACCCGCTGGGAGCGACCGGGGGGATGCTGATCTCCATCGCCCTGGACGAGCTGGAGCGGCGCGGCGGGCGGCGGGCGATGATCTCGCTCTGCGTGGGCGGCGGCATGGGCATCTCGACCCTGATCGAGCGCGTGTGAGGAAGGAGGGCGCAATGGGCGAATTCCGCTTCCATCAGGATGCCGACGGCATCGTCACCGTCACCATGGACATGGACGGCCCGGTGAACACCATGTCCGAAGCCTTCTGGCCGCTCTATTCCGGCACCATCGCGCGGCTGGAGGCGACCGAAGGGCTGACCGGCGTGATCTGGACCTCGGCCAAGGACACGTTTTTTGCCGGCGGCGATCTGAACATGCTGCGCAGCGTCGGCCCGGACGACGTGGAGCGCATGTTCGGCGCGGTCGAGCGGGTCAAGGCGCTGATGCGCCGGCACGAAAGGCTGGGCGTGCCCACGGTCGCCGCGATCAACGGCGCGGCGCTGGGCGGCGGGCTGGAGCTGTGCCTTGCCTGCAACCGCCGCATTGCAGCCGACAACCCCAAAACGAAGATCGGCCTGCCCGAGGTCACGCTGGGCCTGCTGCCCGGCGGCGGCGGGGTGGTGCGGCTGACATGGCTGCTGGGGCTGGAGGCGGCCATGCCCTATCTGCTGGAAGGCCGACAGGTGAGCCCGGACAAGGCGCAGGAGACCGGGATCGTCCACGAGGTCGTCCCCGCCGACCGGCTGCTTTCGCGCGCGAAGGAATGGATCCTGTCGGTGCGGGGCGATGCGGCCGCCGCAACCCAGCCCTGGGACATGAAGGGATACCGCATCCCCGGCGGTCCCTCGACCTCTCCAAGGAACATGACCCGCATCGCCGGGGCGGCAGCGATGCTTTACCGCAAGACGCGCGGCCTGCTGCCGGCGCCGGTGCATATCCTCGACACCATGACCGAGGCCGCCGGCAAGGTCGATTTCGACACCGCCACGCGCTATGAAAGCCGCCGCTTCGTGTCGCTGCTGCCGCGGACCGAGACAAGGAACATGATCTCGACCCTGTTCTTCGACATGAACAAGGTCAGGGGCGGCGCCAGCCGGCCGAAGGACGTGCCGCCCGCGCAGGTCCGGCGGCTGGGCATCCTAGGGGCCGGCATGATGGGGCACGGCATTGCCTTCTCGGCAGCGATGGCGGGAATCGAGGTGGTGCTGAAAGACATCTCGCCCGACGCGGCTCGGCGCGGCAGGGACCGAGTGGCAGACCTGCTGGACCGGCGCGTCGAAAAGGGCCGGATGACACCGGATGCGCGCAATGCGGTGCTGGCGCACATCACCCCCACCGACAGGGCGGAGGATCTACGGGGCTGCGACCTGATCATCGAGGCCGTTCCCGAACGGATCGAGGTGAAGGACGCGGTGCTGCGCGAACACGAGGAACTGCTGGCGGAGGGCGGATTCTGGGGCTCGAACACCTCGACCCTGCCGATCACCCGGCTGGCGCAAAAGGCGCGCCGGCCGGAAAACTTCATCGGCCTGCATTTCTTCTCGCCCGTGGACCGGATGCCGCTGCTGGAGATCGTCCTGGGCGAAAAGACCGGCGACGAGACGCTGGCGCGGGCCTTCGATTTCGCCCGGCAGATCGGCAAGACGCCGATCGTGGTCAATGACGGCACCGGGTTCTACACCTCGCGCACCATCGGCACCAAGATGATCGAGGCGGTGCAACTCGTGGCCGAAGGGCATGACCCGGTGCGGGTGGAAAACCTGACACGGGCGCTGGGGATGCCGACCGGGATGCTGGCGCTGCTGGACGAGGTACAGATCAAGCTGGTCAACGAGATCCACGACACGCAGGTGAAGATGGGGCTTCTGGACCCCGCGAAAGAGCCCAACCCCGAGGCCCGCGCGCTGCTGGCCGAGATGGTCGAAACCCATGGCCGCACCGGCAAGGCGGCGGGCAAGGGGTTCTACGATTACGGCCCCGAGGGCCGGACGATCTGGCCGGGTCTCGCCGCGTGGCGGGATGCGAACGCCACGATTCCCGACGAGGACATCAAGGACCGCATCCTTTTCCGCGCCGTGCTGGAAAGCCTCAGATGCCTTGAAGAAAGCGTGCTGCGCAGCGTGGCCGAGGGCAATGTGGGATCGATCCTGGGCATCGGCGCGCCGGTCTGGACGGGTGGCTACATCCAGTTCGTCAACACCTTTGGCCTGCAGCGCAGCCTGAACCGCTGCGACGAGCTGGCGTCGAAATACGGAAACCGCTTCGCCCCGCCCGAGATCCTGAAACGGCACGCGGCGGAAAACAGACCCTTCACCTGAACACCGCCTCCACCCTGCCCCCTTCATCTTGCCCCAAATACTCCGGGGAGCGCGAGGGGC
>JALTNO010000103.1:21710-23348 GCA_027000645.1 Paracoccaceae bacterium
TGACAGGTGGGGGCGAGGGGCAGCGCCCCTCGCCCCCACCTGTCATCCCCGGCCCGAATCCGGGGTTGATCCGCTGCCCCATCCCGCCTATACGTCCGCCGTTCGGAATCGCCCCGGTACCTCATCGGCGTGCGGCTCCGGGCCGATGGATCATTGCCAGATCGGCGCAACCGGCTTTCTTCGGCCACCCCGCGCCGGGCAACAGACCGGGACGGAACAAGGAAACCGACGACCTGAACTCCGGCGGGCGCAGCATGCGGACCCGGTGAAGACCAGGAGCTCTGAGGCGCGAGACAACTTCGTGGACCAACCACGAGCAAACCAGGAGACTTGCGATGGACCTGATCGCACAGCTCGAGGCGGAACAGATTGCCGCCCTGGGGAAGAAGATCCCCGACTTCAAACCCGGTGACACCGTGCGCGTGGGCTACAAGGTGACCGAAGGGTCGCGCTCGCGCGTGCAGAATTACGAAGGCGTCTGCATCAGCCGCAAGAACGGCAACGGCATCGCCGGTTCCTTCACCGTGCGCAAGATCAGCTTCGGCGAAGGGGTTGAGCGCGTCTTCCCGCTCTACTCGACCAATATCGAAAGCATCGAGGTGGTTCGCCGCGGCCGTGTCCGCCGGGCCAAGCTCTACTACCTGCGCTCGCGCCGGGGCAAGTCGGCCCGGATCGCGGAAGATACCCACTACAAGCCCAGGAATGGCGCAGAGTCGTAAGGACCGGACCGATGAAAAAAGACACTCATCCCGATTACCACCTGATCGACGTGAAGCTGGTCGATGGCACCGTCGTTCAGATGAAATCCACCTGGGGCAAGGAAGGCGACACGCTGTCGCTTGAAATCGATCCCAGCGTGCACCCGGCCTGGACCGGCGGCGGCACCCGCCTGATGGATGCCGGCGGCCGCGTGTCCAGGTTCAAGAAGAAATACGAAGGCCTGGGTTTCTGACCCTGAACTGCCTCTTGAAACAGGAAACGCCGCCCGGCCCACGGGGCGGCGTTTGCAATTTCCGGACCGAGCGGAACCGCGGCATGGCACCTGCTTCCCGACCGGGCGCCGCCTTGCCGGTCACCCCGTCAAACACCTGCCAAAGCAACGAAGCCACCGGCGCCCCATTGCACACTTGCGCGGGACGGGGCATGTGACACGGGTGCCGGCGCAGGAAGTTATTGCCCGGTTTCCCCTGTCTGGCGCTTCCAATCAACGGCCCCACAACATATAGTGCGGCCAGATGCCTCGGAACCGGGATCAGCAGGGCGCGAACAGGCCATGGCGCATATCATCGTCGTCGGAAACGAAAAGGGCGGTGCGGGGAAATCCACCGTATCCATGCATATCGCCACCGCGCTTGCGCGGCTGGGCCACAAGGTCAATGCGCTCGACCTGGACCTGCGCCAGAGATCGCTCAGCCGCTACGCGGAAAACCGGCGCGAATTCATGAAGAATTCCGGGCTCGACCTGCCCGGCGCAACCTGCCATGACCTGCCCGAAATCGACCCTTCGGCCCTTCGCCCCGGCGAAAACATCTATGACCATCGCCTGTCGGCCGCGGTCGCAACGCTGGAGCCGGACAGCGATTTCATTCTGATCGACTGCCCCGGATCGCATACCCGGCTCAGCCAGGTGGCGCATTC
>JALTNO010000104.1 GCA_027000645.1 Paracoccaceae bacterium
CACATAGACCGTATCCGGGGGCAGGCCCTCGATGCTGGCATAGTGGAATTCGTGCGCGCGCACCACGCAGCCCTCGCCCTTCCAGGGGCAGTCGTCGTTGGAGACGAACTCCACATGGCCGCGCCCCTGCGGGCGGTCGTGCATCACTGCCCGCCCCGGTATCAGCCCGACCATGGGGGCGCTCTCGCCGCGCCATTCGATCGCCTCGCACAGATACATCAGCCCGCCGCATTCGGCATAGCAGGGAAGCCCCGCCTCCAGCGCATCGCGAATCGCGTCCCGCAGCCGGACATTCGCGGCCAGTTCGCGCATCCGCATCTCGGGGAAGCCACCGCCGATGAACAGCCCGTCGATGTCGGGCAATGTCTCATCGCTCAACGCGTCGATGGGAATGATACGCGCGCCTTCGCCCTCCATCGCCTCCAGATCGTCGGGATAGTAGAAGCCGAAGGCCGCGTCGCGCAGGATCCCGATCCTCAGCCCCGGCCAGCGCGGCGGGGCGGGCGGCGCGGACGGCGGCAGATCCAGCGGCGGCGCCATGCGGGCGATGTCCCGCAGGCGCCCGAGATCGACCGACCGGGCCATCACCTCGCCAAAGGCGGCAATCCGGGCCTCGACTCCGGTCGCCTCGGCCGGGGTGGTCAGGCCGAGATGCCGCTCACCGATATCCAGCCGGGCGCTGCGCCACACGCTGCCGATCACCGGGATGTCCGAATAGGTCTCGACCGCACGGAGCAGCTTGGCCTCGTGGCGCGCACCGCCCACCCGGTTGAGAATCAGCCCGGCGATGTTCACCGATGGGTCGAAAGCCCGATAGCCCACCAGCAGCGGCGCGATCCCGCGCGTCATGCCCAGCGTGTCGATGACCAGAACCACCGGAGCCTTCAGCAGCCTGGCCAGCTCGGCATTGGAATCGCTGCCGTCCACGCAGACTCCATCGTACAGGCCCTTGTTGGCCTCGATCAGCGACAGCCCCCGCGCCCGCGAAGCGAAGAACGGGGCGATACGCTCGCGCTCCATGGTGTTGAAATCAAGGTTGTAGCACGGCGCCCCGGAGGCCGAGGACAGCCACATCGGGTCGATGTAGTCGGGCCCCTTCTTGAAGGTGCCGATGTCGTCCCCGGCGGCGCGGAAGGCGGCCGCCAGCCCCGTGGATACTACCGTCTTGCCCGACGACTTGTGCGCCGCGGCGATCATGAACCGCGGATGCGCGGTCATGCCGCCCGTGCGAGGAACGCCCGATCCCGCGAGGCCCACAGATCGCGGGCCATCTCGTCGGCCTCGGCGACCGAGCCGGCCCGCCCCATCGCCCGCAGGGTCACCGCGATGGTCCCGGTGACGGCGGCCTCGGCATAGGCGTCGCCCTCCTCGCCGCGCCAGACGCGTTCGAGGCGGGTCAGGTTCATCTCTTCATCGGCGGGCTGATGCGGCACATCCAGCAGCGCGGGCCAGGTTTCGACAACCGGTTCACCGGCTCCGCGCGTCATCCAGACCTGGGTAGGCTTGTTGGGGCGGCGCTCGATCTCGCCGCCTTCGCCGCGGAACACCGCCATGCGCGGCTGTTCCAGCAGGCGGGCGGCACCGGCGTGGATGTCCATGAACCCGCGGTGGAAGATGCCCTGCATCATCGTTTCCGCCCCGAACGGGTTGATCATGCGCGAAAAGGAATGCACGGGCGAGCGCAGCCCGAAGATCGGGCGCAGCTCGATCAGGTGGCGCAGGGTCGGGCTGAGCACCTCAAGCGGGATATAGGCGAAGCGGCGCGCGCGCAGATGCGCCGCGGCCTCTTCCAGGCTGGCAGCGGCGGGAAATCCCAGCCGTTCAAGCGTGGCGCGGGTATAGACCCGGCCCGGCGTGTGCCCCTCGGTGCCGTGCATGACCACGCTGTGGCCCGCGCCCACCAGCGCCAGCACGGACAGAACGAACCACGGAAGCTGCACCCGCTTGCCCGCATAGGAGGACCAGTCGATGTCGACCTGCGGAACGTCCGCCGGCAGTGCCAGCCTGTCCCGCACCGCCTGGGCGAAGCCGGCGATCTCCTCGGGCGCTTCCTCTTTCAGCCGCAGCAGCATGAGAAAGGCGCCGATCTGCTCGGGCAGCGCCTCGCCGCGCAGGATCATGCCCATCGATTCGCGCGCCTCCTCCAGCGTCAGGTGCCGCTGCTTGGTCTTGCCGCGGCCGAGGATGGCCACGAAACGTGCGAACGGATGAAGCTCGTGATGCATGTCCCTTCCTACGATTCGGCCTTCTGCCCGATATTTGCATCGGACAGGTTGGTTGGCAAAATCCTGAGCACCTTGGCCGCCAGACCGGTGGCCAGAAGGGCCAGCGCGACGCCGCCCATCCCCAGGAACAGCTCGGGCCAGCGCGGGGAATAGGCGGCGATCATACCGTCGTAGAAACTGCTCTCCAGCACCTCGTAGCCGGGGAAGACCTGCATCGGGTAGGCCTGCCCCCCGACCACGATCACGTAAAGCTGCGCGAACCCGCCCAGCACCACCAGGATCGAGGCCATGACCGGCGTCGAAGGCGCGTCGGCCGTGGCCGGGTGCCAGATCAGCAGCATCGGCAGCAGACCGCCGATCAGGACCTGCCCGCCCCAGAACAGCCATGTATAGATGCCGCCATCCAGCAGGATGAACCGCTCGAAACCGGTATGCTCGGCGACATAGAGGTTGGTGAGGTGCTGCACGGCGGTAAAATACAGCACCACCGCGCAGAAGATTGCCAGAAGGCGCGCGTATTTGCGCATCAGCCCCTGCCCCAGCGGGCGGTTGCTCAGCCGGCACAGCGCGGTCAGGACAAGGATGAACACCGCCAGCCCGTAGCTGAACGACATGGAGATGAACAGCGGCGCCATGATCGCCGCGTCATATCCCGGCCGCGCCACCAGAAAGCCGAAGATCGACCCGGTGCCGGTGGTCAGCGCCAGCCGCCACAGGAAGGCGAACATCCCCATCTGCTTGACATAGTTGCCGGGCAGGCCGCGCGACATCTGGGTGAACAGATAGACCGCGACGATCGCCATGAACCCGGTGTAGAGATAGATGTTCCAGGCGAAGATCGACTTGAAATTGTACCTGGTCATCGCCACGATCAGGCGATCCGGCCGGCCCAGGTCCAGCACCAGCACCGCAAGACCGCCCACCAGCAGCGAAATGGCCAAGATCCCCGACAGCCGCGCGACCGGCTTGTAATGGGTCTTGCCGAAGACCGAGGCCATGGATGCCACGTTCAGCGCCCCCGATGCCGCCACGATCAGGAAGATCGCGAAGACATGCGGCAGCCCCCAGACGATCTGGTTGTTCATGCCGGTGACGATATGGCCGTACTCCTCGACATAGACGACAGCCGCCAGCGCCGCCAGAAGGAAGGCCCCCAGCAGGAACGCCACCTGCCACAGCTGCGGCGTCATCTTGATTTCGCGATAGATTGTCCGTTCCATTCGGGGACACCTCTCACAGGTTGGAGTAGCGAACGCCCGGGTTCAGGTCGAGGTCGGCACGCAGCGCGATCGAGGAATACTCGGCCACGCGCTTCGAAATCTCGCTGTTCGGGTCTTTCAGGTCACCGAAGATGATCGCGCGGTTGCCGGTGGCTTCGCAGGCTTCGACGCAGGCGGGGATCCGCCCGGTATCGACCCGGTGGACGCAAAGGGTGCAGCTTTCCACCGTGCCCTTTCCGCGCGGGGCCCAGGATTTCTGGTTCACGTGCTTTTCATGAATGAACGAACGCGCCTTGAACGGGCAGGCCATCATGCAGTAGCGGCAGCCGATGCAGATATGCTTGTCCACCAGGACGATGCCATCGACACGCTTGAACGAGGCGCCGGTCGGGCAGACATCGACGCAGGGCGGTTTCTCGCAATGCTGGCACATGACCGGCATCGACACCTTCCGTCCCGTATCCCTGTTCTTCAGCGTCACCTTGCGGATCCACTGGGCATCGGTTTCGGGGTTGCCCTCGTCCTTCCAGCCGTTTTCGACCTGGCAAGCGGTCACGCAGGCATCGCAATCGGGGTCACAGCGGCTCACGTCGATCAGGAGCCCCCAGCGCTTGCCCGCATCAGCCCGCCCTGCCGCATCCGCCGGAGAGCCTCCGAAAGCCATCAGCGTCACCCCCGGCGCCAGCGTCAGCGTCGCCACCGCCGCACCGCTGCGCAGAAGGTCGCGCCGGCTCAGTTCCGCACCCCTTTCCGGCTTGTCGGACCTGTCGCAACTCATTGTCCCGCCTCCGTCCCGGCGTCCGCGCTGGCCAGGGGAACGCGCTCCAGCCTTTCGAGATATGCGATGATGCTGTCCGGACCGCGGCCTTTCGGCATCGCGGGCGGCGTGGTGAAGGCTTCAAGCGCGGATTCGTCCACCCCGTCGGGCGTCGAACGATGGCACATGAAGCAATCCACCTTGACCGCAACGAAATCGTGGCAGACCCGGCAGAAGTTCTGCCCGTTCTCATAGGTGGCGTAGTTGCCCGCCTCGTCCTTGACCGCGTGGCACTCGAAGCACGACTTGAGGCTGGCCTGAACCTGCCGCTCGCCCTGACGCATCGTCAGATCCCGGTCATGCAGCAACAGTTTCGGATGGTTCTTGCGCCACCATTCGTTGCCTTCCGGGTGCGGCTCGCCGGTCGCCTTGGGGATGTCGGGCCAGAGGCCGGAGCCGTCCTCGCCCGCCGTGCCGGCGCCGGCCATGCCGAAGACCAGTGTCAGGATCAGAAGGATGCGCGCCATGGCTATTCTCCGAGGCCCATCTTGATGTATCCGGTCGGACAGACATCGGCGCAGATGTGGCAGCCGATGCAGCGCGTGTAATCGGTAGCCACGTAACGGCCGACAGTGCGTTCCGACTTGGGAACCCTGTAGACCGCATCCTGCGGGCAGAAGATCACGCAGTTGTCGCATTCGAAGCACATCCCGCAGGACATGCAGCGTTCGCCTTCCTTCTTCGCCTGCTCCTCGGTGAAACCGATGATCCGTTCCTGGAAGTTGCCGAGAACCTCGTCGCCCTCGATATGCACCTCCTTGCGCACCTCGCGCGGGACGAATTCGAAATGCCCCTTGAACAGTTCGTCATGCGGGATGATCTGCGCGTCGGCGCGGTCTTCGAAATTGTGGATGGCGAACGGCGCCTGGAAGGTGCCGCGGGTCTGGCTGTGATCGTAGGGCGCGGGATCCTTGCCGCGCTGGTGCAGCTCTTCCAGAAGGTTGAAGTGATGCACGTCCACCTTCGGGCGCTTCTCGATCGTGCCGTCATCCAGATAATCGGTGATCGTGTCCGCGACGATGCGGCCGTGGCCGATGGCCGTGGTCAGCAGGTGCGGCTTGATGATGTCGCCGCCGGCGAAGTGCTTCTCGCGCCCCTTCACGCGGTAGCTGCCCGGTTCGATGTCGACGAAGCCGCGCTCGTTGCCGAGACCTTCGAGGCCCTCGAAATCCCCCATCTGGCCGATGGCCGCGATGATGATGTCGCATTCGATCTCGTATTCGGTGCCTTCGCGCGGGATCGGCCTCATGCCATCCATGTCGCATTCGCAGACCTTGAGCGCCCGGGCGCGGCCGTTCTCGTCCTTGATGACCTCCAGCGGCATCACCCCGCCGATCAGCTGCACGCCCTCGCGCTTGGCGTCCTCGCGCTCGCGCTCGGCCGCGGTCATCTCGTTGATCGGGAACAGCGAGGTCAGGATCGCCTTCATCCCGTCACGGCTGACCGAGGCAGCAACGTCATGGCCGGCAAAGCCCACCAGGGTGCCGTCATTGTGCTCGGGCAGGGTGGCGTGGGTTATGTGGCCGAGGCGACGGGCCACCGAGGCCACGTCGATCGAGGTATCGCCGCCGCCGACCACCACCACGCGCTGGGCCGTGCCCAGGACATAGCCCTGGTTGAAGGCGTCGAGAAACTCGATCCCGTTGATGCAGTTTTCCGTGCCCTCCCAGCCGGGAATCGGCAGGTCGCGGCCCTTCTGCGCGCCCATGGCCCAGAAGATCGCGTCATACTCACCCTCGATCTCCTCCATCGAGACGTCGGTGCCGACCCGGGTGCTGGTGCGCACCTCCACGCCCATGTCGATGATGCGCCCGATTTCCTTGTCGAGCATGTCGCGCGGCGTGCGGTAGCCGGGGATGCCGTAGCGCATCATGCCGCCCAGTTTCTCGTGCGCCTCGAAGATGGTCACGTCATGCCCGTCGAGCCGCAGGAAATAGGCCGCCGACAGGCCGGCGGGGCCGCCGCCGATGACGGCGATCTTCTTGCCGGTCGAGGGACCGGGCTCGGGCATCTTCAGGTCGTTCTCGTTGGCCCAGTCGCCCACGTACTGCTCGACCCCGTTGATGCCCACGTAATCGTCAACCTCGTTGCGGTTGCAGCCCGCCTCGCAGGGCGCGGGGCAGACCCGGCCCATGGTCGCCGGGAACGGATTGGCCGTGGCCATGCGGCGGAAGGCGTATTCCTGCCACGGCATGTCCTCATGCGGCGGCTTGTCCATGCCCCGGGCAATGGCCAGCCAGCCGCGGATCTCGTGTCCCGAGGGGCACGACCCCTGGCAGGGCGGAGTCTTGTGCACGTAGGTCGGGCACTTGTAGGAGTGATCGGCCTGGAAGATCTTTTCCTCAAGATCCCAGTCGGCGGCGGTCTCACCTTCGTGAAAACGCCGGAAGGTGGGCTTGGCCTCGGTGCTCATGTCATTCATTGTCTCTCTCCCCGGAATGGCGTCACGCGCCGCCGTCCTCGTCCTCGTTTCCGTCTTCGCCGGTCTCCTGACCGGTCAGGATGATCGCATTCGATACCAGCTGATGAACGGACACGATTGAATCCATCTCGTAGCCGAATACCGGCATGACCTTGGAAAACTGCGTCTTGCAGATGGCGCAGATGGCCGCCATGTGGGTCACGCCGTGTTCCTCGGTCACCTGCTGAAGCGCGGTCATCCGCGGGCTGGCGCCCTTCTTGCGCAGATCCATCAGGTCGTCGGTAAGCAACCCGCCCCCGCCGCCGCAGCACAGCGTGGCTTCGCGGATCGTCTCGTCGGGCATGTCGTAGAAGTGGTTGCACACCGCCCGGATGACATTGCGCGGGATCTCGAACTGCCCGCCGGGCATGTCGCCCATCCGGCTGGCGCGGGCCACGTTGCAGCTGTCGTGGAAGGTCAGCCGGATATGATCGTTCTGCGACTTGTCGAACTTCAGCTTCCCCTTCTGGATCGCATCCCAGGTATATTCCAGGATGTGCTGCGGGATCGGGTAGTTCTGATCGAGGAAGTCGAACGGCCCGGCCAGCGTGTTGAGGAAACTGTAGGCCACGCGCCAGGCATGGCCGCATTCCCCGAAGATGATCCGCTTGACCCCCAGATCCTCGGCCGCCTTGCGGATGCGCAGGGAAATTTCGCGCATGTTCTCGTAAGAGCCGATGAACAGGCCGAAATTCGCCGCCTCCGAGGCGTAGGAACTGAGCGTCCAGGACGCCCCCGTTTCGTGGAACACCTTGGCATAGCCGATCAGCCCGTCGATGTGGGGCTCGGCGAAGAAATCGGCCGAAGGCGTCACCAGCAGGATATCGGCACCCTTTTCGTCAAGCGGCAGGCGCACGGATATGCCGGTATCGTCCTCGATCTCTTCTTCCAGATCTTCCAGCGTGGCCCGCAACGCCTTGGGGTTGAGCCCGAGGTTGTTGCCGACATCCTTGACCTTGCCGATGATCTCGTTCGAATATTTCTGTCCGATGCCGACGTGATCGAGGATCTCGCGCGCCGCCATGGTGATTTCCGCCGTGTCGATGCCGTAGGGGCAGAAGACCGAACAGCGGCGGCATTCCGAGCACTGGTGGTAATAGGAATACCACTCGTGCAGCACCTCCTCGGTCAGCTCGCGCGCGCCCACCAGCTTGGGGAAATACTTTCCGGCGAAGGTGAAATAGCGCCGATACACGCTGCGCAGCAGATCCTGACGGGCCACGGGCATGTTCTTGGGATCGCCCGTGCCGAGAAAATAGTGGCACTTGTCGGTGCAGGCGCCGCATTTCACGCAGGCGTCGAGATAGACCTGAAAGGCGCGGTTCTTCTCGGCCAACTCGGCCATCTTCTCCAGCGCCTTCTCCTTCCAGTTGGGCACCAGCTCGCCGGGGAAACCCAGCTTGGCCTGGTGTTCGGGGGCGGCAATGAAGGGCTCCAGCCCCTCCATCGCGCCCGGCCGCAGGCAGGGAATGTCGAGCGGGTGCTCCATCTTGCGCAGGTCGTCGCCGTCGGCCATGGCTCAGCCCTCCAGCTTGGCCGCCCAAGGGGCGAGATGGCGCTTTTCGCGCGGGTTGTCGATCTGGTTGCGGGTCGGGCTGAAGAACACGCCCGGCGCGTGCAACAGCTTGGAAATGGGGAACACGATCATCAGCGTGGCCACCGCGGTCAGATGCACCAGCAGGATCGGGTCGGCAGGCAGGGTCTCGATCCGCAGCCGCAACAGGCCCAGGAAGAACGCCTTGACCGAAAGGATGTCGGGCCGGGCGACGAACCGCATCAGCATGCCGCTGATGACGATGGTCAGCAGCAGCGCCAGCATCAGGTGATCCGAGGGGTTGGAGATGTAGCGAATGCGCTCGACCAGAAAGCGGCGTCCCCACAGCCCGATCAGGCCCAGTGCCATTCCGAAGCTGGCATAGATCCCGAAAGGCTGCATGAAGGAGAGCCAGCCGGGAATCTCGATGATGAAGTAGCGGATGTGCCGGATCAGGACCAGCCACATGGACATGTGGAAGACCCACCCGAACAGCCAGATCCACTTGTTGGACTTGAACAGGCTTTCGAAGAACACGACTTCCCGGAACATCCGCAGGACGACGCCCCACGCGGTCGTCGGCGCCGGCGTCGTCGGGATCTTCAACGGGGCCGGAGTGCGCGCATATTTTCGAATCTTCATGCCCACCCCGACGACCAGGATTGCGGTCGCGACGTAGAACAGTATGGCGTAGATCACGGACAGCACGCAGACTCCTCCCCTTTACGGGCAGTTGCCCGTCATAAATCAACAGGTTACGCGATCAGGCGAGCGCCTGGATCAGACGCAGCCGGTGGGTTTCGGCAGACCGGCGATCTTGCAGGCCTGTTTGGCCGGGCCATAGGGGAACAGTTCGTACATGTACTTGTTGTTGCCCTTTTCCGGCCCCATCGACTTCTTGATCGCCTTGATCAGAACCCGCACGGCGGGTGCGATCTGGTATTCCTGGTAGTAGTCACGCAGGAAGTTCACCACTTCCCAGCGCTCTTCATCCATTTCGATATTCTCGGTCTTGGCGATCTCTTCGGCCAGTTCCGGCGACCAGTCGTCCAGATTGGTGATGTAGCCTTCCTCGTCCGCGGGAATGGTCTTGCCGTTCACTTGATATTCCATTTGGGTTTTCCTCTTGGTTTGCACCCCTTGCAAGGGGCCTGTTTCATGTCGTTGTCAGGTTCAAAGCCAGGCCTGGGTTCGATCGTGCTTCGTGACCAGTTCCACGAAGCCATCATACCCCACGCAGGTGATTCCATCCAAAAGCCGGTCGGCCGACAGACCGCGCGCCTCCATGTCCGGTGTCAGGACATGGATCGACACACTGCCCGCCTTCTCGGCGACGATGGCCGAGACGGCAGTGCCGCCCAGGCCGCCATAGACGCCATCCTCGATCATCAGGACCGCGTCGCCGTCCTTGCAATGGTTCAGACAGCTTTCCAGGGTCCGGTTCACGAAGGGCGATTTGTTCACGGTGTGCAAGGTTGACATGTTTCTACCCTTCAGAAGCTCAGGATCACGTCCTGTTCGGCCATGATGTCGGTCATCTCGGCCCGGCTGACGATGCGGATCGCGGGCTTCTCGGCCCAGTCGTCGTCCTCGTCCTCGTACATGATCTCCTGCAGATCGTCGGCGGTCAGGCCGCGCTCGTCCAGCGATTCCTTCTCGACGTAAAGCCGGGTCACGTCATAGTCACCCAGCGCCCGGAAGGTCGGCGAGAAGTTCTTGACGCCGATACCGTCCGTGTTCTGGTCGCGGGTCAGCTGGAACACCCCGTCATCGAGGAAGGCAAGGCTCACGTCCTGGTCGAAGGCGGCACCGATCAGCACCACCTCGAGGCTCTCCAGCGCATAGATCGTGCCGTAGGGCGCCTTGCGGTTCACATAGAGGAATTTCTTCACGTCCGACATGGTTCCATTCCCCCCTCAGTCACCGAACATGACCAGACGATCGGTCTGGATGCCCATTTCGATCAGCTGACCCAGCCCCGAGATGCGAAAGCCCTCGGCGATGTTGTCGGTATCCTTGCCCTGGCGTTCGGCCTCGTTCCTGTCGAGGATGCCGCGCCGCTGGGCGGCGGCGATGCACACGACCAGGTCGATGCCGTGCTCACGCGCCAGATCCGTCCAGTTGTTCTGGATGTGCCGCTCGTCCTGAGGCGGCACACTCAGACGGGTCGAGACATTCACGCCGTCATGGTAGAAGAACACGCGCGGCACCTCGTGCCCGGCGGTCAGCGCCGCCTTGACGAAGTTGTAGGCCGTGTCCGCCGCCTCGTGCGTGTACGGCCCTTCGCTTATGACTACTCCGATCTTCACGATTCACCTGCCTCAGAAGCGGACATGGGCCGAATGGTTCATGGTGTGGCGCGCACCGGTCCAGGTATCCAGGTGGTGCTTGGTGAAAGCCAACCCGGTCTTGTCGAAGAAGGCCGGCCAGCCGATCCGCTCGATCCACTCGCCCATGCGCTCCCAGTGCTTGGCGTCGGCCTTGTAGGCCTCGACGATCCGGCGCACGGCATCCTTGACCTCGGGCCAGTGCGGCGCGTTGTTGGGCAGGTTGGCCACGGCGAGCTTGTGGAAGGTCGGCTTGGAGCGCGCGTTCGAGTGCTTGCCCCCCACCCAGATGGCGATCTTGGTGCTTTCCTCGCCGTTGATTTGCATCGGCGGGCACGGCGGGTAGCAGGCGCCGCAGCAAACGCATTTCTTTTCGTCCACTTCCAGCGAGGGCTTTCCGTTCACCATCGCCGGCCGGATCGCCGCCACCGGGCAGCGGGCCACCACGGCGGGGCGCTCGCAGACGTTCGCCACCAGGTCATGGTTGATCTTCGGCGGCTTGGTGTACTGCACGTTCACCGCGATATCGCCCTGACCGCCGCAGTTGATCTGGCAGCACGAGGTGGTGATGCGCAGACGGTTGGGCATCTGCTCGGTCACGAACTCCTTGTGGAGCATGTCCATCAGCCCCTTGACCACGCCCGAGGCGTCGGTGCCGGGGATGTCGCAGTGCAGCCAGCCCTGGGTGTGCGAGACCATCGAAACGCTGGCGCCGGTGCCGCCCACCGGGAAACCCTCGGCCTCCAGCGCCTCGATCAGCGGCTGAACCTTGGCCTCGTCCGCCACCAGATATTCGATGTTCGAACGGGTGGTAAAGCGCACATGGCCGTCGGCGTACTTGTCACCGATGTCGCACAGCTTGCGGATGGTGAACACGTCCATCTGCCGCTGGGTGCCGGCGCGCACGGTGTAGATCACGTCCCCCGACTTGGAGACATGGCGCAGAACGCCCGGGCGCGGCCGGTCGTGCCAGTCCCAGTTGCCGTAATTGGCCTTCATCACCGGGTGCATGTAGGGGAACGGATCCGGCACACCCACTTCGTCGGGCATCCGGGGGGTTGCAGCCTGTTCGTTCATGTTCTCTTTCCTCCTCGCCCGGACCGCCGCCCGGCCGGGCCTGTCTGTTCATGGAATGCCGGTGATCACTCGGCGCTGATCTGCAGCCCCGCCTCGCGCGCCTTGCGCTCGAACCACTTCTCCGCCTCTTCGTCGAAGTCGTCGGTGCGCACATAGCACGAGGTCCGCGGGTGGTTGACCATGTTCGGATCCGGATCGATGCCCAGCGCCTCGAGGAAGGCCGGCAGGCCGATGCGGTCGATGGTTTCACCGACGCGTTCATGCTCAAGCGCGTTGTCGGCGAAGAACTCCACCACGTTCTCGGCAAATTCCTCCAGCTTCTCGAAATCCTCGTCGGTTTCGAGCTTCATGAACGGAATGATCATGATGCCCATCAGGTCGCCGATCTTCAGCGCCCGCTTGCCGCCGATCAGGATCGACACGCCGCGATCGTCGCCGGGGCTGAGCGCCTTGGTCATCACGTTGATGCAGTGCATGCAGCGCACGCAGGACTTGTTGTCGATCTCCAGCGTGTCGTCGTCATGCAGCGAGATCGCCCGCGTCGGGCACATGTTCACCACCGTGTCGATGGTGTACTTGCGGCCCACCCGCGCGATGTGCTCCTTGACCTTCTCCTGGTCGATCTTGATGTCGTCGCGCCAGGTGCCGATCACCGCGAAGTCGGCGCGGTGGATGGCGTTCACGCAGTCGTTTGCGCAGCCCGAGAACTTGAACTTGAACTTGTAGGGCAGCGACGGGCGGTGCATCTCGTCCAGCAGCGAGTTGATGATGGTGCGATGCGCCCGCACCTCGTCATAGCAGGACTGCTCGCAGCGGGCGTGGCCGACGCAGCTCATGGCGGTGCGCAGGGCCGGGCCGGCGCCGCCAAGGTCGAAGCCCAGCTCGTTGAGTTCGTCAAAGGCCGGCTGCACCGACTCGGACGAACAACCCTGGAACATGATGTCCCCCGACTGGCCGTGGAAGGCGATCAGGCCCGAGCCGTGACGCTCCCAGATGTCGCACATCTTGCGCAGCACGTCGGTGGTATAGTGATAGCCCGCCGGCGGCATCACCCGCAGGGTGTGGAATTCCTTGGATTCGGGATACTCGTCGGCCACTTCCGAAAAGCGCGGAATGATCCCGCCGCCATAGCCGAAAACCGAGATGGTGCCGCCCTTCCAGAAGCCCAGCCGCTTCTCGTAGGAATGGTTCAGCTGACCCAGAAGGTCGTTCATCATTTTCCGGTTGTTCGGCGCGCCCTCATCACGCAGCCGCTTGAGGCCGGTCACGAAGCTGGGCCAGGGGCCGTCCTCGAGCTGGTCCAGATGCGGGGTCGGGTGAACTCCCTCGCGGTTGACCGAATTGTCGTCCCTTGGATCGCCGTCTTTCATCGCGCGTCTCCCTAGCATGTCACGTCTCGCCGTCTCCGGCACACATTACGGCTGGAACATGCAGGCAGCCCGAGCGGCTCGGAGTTTCGGGCGCCTCTTTCCCTCCTCGCCCGGAGCCAGCTCTGCCTGCGACCTCCCAATCGCTAATATCTATACATTGTAATAATCGAATGTAATAATCAACCAAAACCGACACCGGATCGGTCAAGTTGTGCAAGATTCTGCTATGGACGGAAAAGAAACGAACCCCGAAGCGAGGTCACATGACGCTGACAATGGAAGAAAAACTGAACGATTTCAACTGGCTGGACCTCGGGGATGATGACGCCTACCGCGCCTGGCGCGATGCCAAGCTTGCACTCTCCGAACACATGCTGGCGCTGGACCCGGTCGAGGTGCCATCGCTTGCCGAGCCGTCCGAATCCGCAAGAATCGAGCTGATCCGGCGCTGCGAGGCGGTCAATTTCGCCCATTACGTCTGCCCGGCCCCGCCTGATTCCGACGCCACCGCCCCCGCCCTGCGCCGATTCGCGGACGCCTTCGGCCTGCGCATCGCCGAGGCCCACAGATCCGCCGGCGAGCAGGGCATCGTCGCGCTCCAGCCCTCGGACGAGGCCGGCAAGCGCGGCTACATCCCCTATTCGACGCGCCCCCTGAAATGGCACACGGACGGCTATTACAACGCCCCCTCCGAGAGGATCTCGGCATTCGTGCTGCACTGCGTCCGCGCCGCTGGCACAGGGGGCGAAAACCGCATCCTCGACCCGGAGATCCTGTATATCCGCCTGCGCGACGATCACCCGGACTACCTGCGCGCACTGCTGCACCCGCAGGCCATGACCATCCCCGAAAACCGCGAACCGGACGGCAGGCTGCGCCCGGCCTCGATCGGTCCGGTCTTCTACCCCGATCCGGGCACGGGGCGGCTGCAGATGCGCTATACCGCCCGCACCCGCAGCATAGAATGGCGCGACGACCCGGCGACCCGCGCGGCCGAGGCCTGGCTGCGCGAATATCTCGACCGTGGCGATCCGCTGACCTGCAAGGTCCGGCTTGCCGCGGGACAAGGCATCCTGAACAACAACGTCCTGCATGACAGGACCGGATTCGACCAGGGCGAGGACACGGCCCGCTCCCGCCTGCTCTACCGGGTCCGTTTTCACAATCGTATCGGAAGGAGTTGACAATGGCGAAGCTGAGCGACCTCATCCTGTCGCACCCGGAGGTCCAGAGTTTCGAGGAACTCGAACAGCTGGTGGCGCATCTGGGTGAATCAGGGGAAATGTTCATGGAATTCGACATCAAGCCCGACTACCGCGACACCCCGCGCAAATGGGAATGGATCCTGGAGGCCGCGTTTACGCGGGGAACCAGCTATGGCTGAGGAATCCCTCAAAGAGATCGCCGAACTGGAACTGCCCTTCCGGCGCCGCGCGCGGGTCCGCGAAGTGACCTTCGACAGCGGGATGCGGATGGTGCGGCTGATCCTGATCGAAGGCAAACGCATCACCCAGGTGGACATGGATGCGGATTCGGCACGCCATCTGGCCGAGATCCTGACCGTCGCGGCCGAAGGATCGGCCTCCGATACGCAGCAATAGGAAAACGGAAATGGACTACCTGCCGATCTTTCTCGACGTCCGCGGGCGCAAGGTGGTGGTGGATGGCGGCGGCACCGTCGCCGCGCGCCGCGTGGAGCGCGCGCTCGACTGCGGCGCGACGGTTCTGGCCTTCGATCCCGAACCGGAGGCGGAACTCCTGGCGCTGGAGGGACGCGAGCGGCTGGTGATCCATCGCCGCGAGCCGCGCGAATCCGACCTGGAAGGTTGCGCCGTGGCCTGGGGTGCCTCCGAGGACCGCGCCCGCGACGACCGGCTGGCCGGCTGGTGCAAGGCGCATGGCATCCTGTGCAACATCGCCGACCTGCCCGAGAAATGCGATTTCATCACCCCCTCGATCGTGGACCGCTCGCCCATCGTGGTGGCGATCTCGACGGGGGGCACCGCGCCGGTGATCGCCCGCATCCTGCGCGCCCGCATCGAGGCCACCCTGCCCGCCGCCTTCGGCCGGCTGGCCGAGTTTGCCAGCGGCTTTCGGTCGATCATCGCCAAGACGATCGATTCGGGTCGCGCCCGGCGCCATTTCTGGGAACGGATGATCGAAGGGCCGGCCGGCGACTTCTTTCTCTCCGGCGCGAAGGACCGGGCCAAGGCGCAGATCATCGACGATCTGGAGGCCGAGGCATCGGGCGAATCCCGCCCCGTGGGCGAGGTCTATCTGGTCGGCGCCGGGCCGGGCGACCCGGATCTGCTGACCTTCAAGGCGCTGCGGCTGATGCAGCGCGCCGACGTGGTACTCTACGACCGGCTGGTGGGCGACGAGATCATGTCGCTGGTGCGCCGCGATGCCGAACGCATCTATGTGGGCAAGTTGCCGAAAGAGCATACCATGCAGCAGGAGGACATCTCGGCCCTGATGGTGCGGCTGGCGCGCGAAGGCAACCGGGTACTGCGGCTCAAGGGTGGCGATCCCTACATCTTCGGGCGCGGCGGCGAGGAAATCGAGGAACTGGCCGCCGCCGGCATTGCCTTTCAGGTGGTGCCGGGGATCACCGCCGCATCCGGGGCGGGCACCTATGCCGGCATCCCGCTGACCCACCGCGACCACGCGCAATCGTGCCTGTTCGTCACCGCCCATGGCAAGGACGGGGTGCTGGATCTGGACTGGGACGTGCTGATCCGCAAGGGGCAGACGATCGCCGTCTACATGGGCCTGACCAACCTGCCGGCGCTGGTGGACGGGTTCGAGAAACGCGGGGTGGACATGGCCACGCCGGTGGCGGTGATCCAGAACGGCACCCGCCCCGACCAGCGGGTCGTGACCGCGCCCCTGTCGGAGATTGCCGAAAAGGTGACCGAGGCCGGGCTGAAAAGCCCCTGCATGATCATCATCGGCTCGGTCGTGTCGCTGCGCGAGCGGCTGAACTGGAAACGCCTCGACCGGACATCGCACGCCATGCGCCTTTCGGCCGACACCACGCCCGACATTTCGGCGTGAGGCGCGTTGCCGCATCCGGTCACATCGCCGGACATTCGCAGGAAAAAGCGGGTAGACTGAAACGGTAATCCCGTCCGTGTTCCGGCCCGGTGCCCGGGCACGGGCAGCAGGTGGTCGAGAAAGAGGCAGGACCATGCCCGTAAATCTTTCGGATAAGGAAATCGAACTCGTCGAAAAAGCCTTTACCATGGCCCGGTCGGAAGAGCTGTTCGCCCAGCCGACCCTGTTCTACGAAAAGCTGTTCGAACGGGATCCGAACCTGCAACCCCTCTTCCGCGAGGATATCGGCGGACAGGGAATGCGGTTCATGCGGACCCTGCGCACCATCGTCAACGCGCTGAGACAGCCGGGCGAAGTGGCGGATGTCCTCGAACCGCTGGCCCGCACCCATGGTGCGCTGGGGGTTCATGCGATCGACTTCGACACCATGGGCGAGGCGCTGATCGACACGTTCAAGGAACTGCTGGGCCCGGATTTCACCGCCGAAATGGAAACGGCCTGGCGCAAGGCCTACGGCCAGATCGCAAAGGCAATGATCCAGGTCGGCAAGATGGACTGACCACGCCGGCGGGCCGCGGCGGGGCGGGCCGCTCCGGTCACAGCCCCTTGGGCGCCAGATTCATCGCCTGCGCCTTGCGGGCCGCGTCCTGCATGACTTCGCCCAGCGTATCCCGATCCTCGCGGTAGAACAGGCCCAGCGCCGGGTGATCCTCCTCCATGGCCAGCGCCATCGCCGCCAGCCGGTCGGAGGGGTCGTGGTCTTCGGGGATATCGCGCACCTTCATGCCGAGATTGCGATAGGTGTTGTCGGTCTTGTCGAAGGTCACGCAGGGCGACAGGATGCGCAGGAAGGAAAAGCCCTTGTGCTCGATCGCCATGGTGATCATGTCCGTCAGGTGATGCGGCCGGCCGGCATAGGCCTGCCCGACCCAGCTGGCCTCGTAGCTCAGCAGCATGAGCAGCGGATTGAGCGGCATGTCACCGTTTTCATAGGGCGTGGACGAGGTTCTGAAGCCCAGCGCCGAGGTGGGCGAGGTCTGACCCTTGGTCAGCCCGTAGATGCCGTTGTCGAACACCAGGTAGGTCATGTCCACGTTGCGCCGCGCCGCGTGCGGGATGTGCCCCGCGCCGATGGCAAAGGCATCGCCATCGCCGCCCACGGCGATCACCGTCAGCGCGTCATTGCCGATCTTCACCCCCGTCGCCACCGGCAGCACCCGGCCATGCAGGGTGTGAAACCCGTAGGTGTTGACGAAGAACGGAAAGCGCGAGGCGCAGCCGATGCCCGAGACCACCACCACGTCCTTGTTGTCCAGCCCCAGCCGGTTCAGCGCCACGGTCAGCCCGTCGGCCATGCTGAAATACCCGCATCCGGGGCACCATGTGGGAAGCGACCTGGAACGGTAGCGCAGATGGCCGTCGGCCCGGATCTCTTCGAGCTTTTCTTCCAGATAGACGGGTTCGACACGTTCGTTCATGGTCAGGCTCCTCCGCCCGCGGCCGCGTGGGCCGGTTCGTTGACGTCGCTCGCAAGCCGGCGCACCTCGGCCAGGATGTCGGCAACCGCCATGGGCGTGGCACAGGTCCGGTCCAGCCGCACCACCGGCCGGCCCAGCGCCCCCGACACCAGGTTGGCGAACTGGCCCTGGTAGTTGAGTTCGGGCACCAGCACCACCTCGCAATCGTCGAAGAAGGCGCGCAGCTCTTCCTCAGGCAGCGGCGAGAGCATCACCACCTTCATGGCCGAGCAGCTGATCCCCTCTTCCTGCGCCTCGAACATGGCCTCCAGGATCTCGCCGAAGGTGGACCCCCAGCCCAGTATGCCGACATCGACCTTGCCCTCTGCGCCGAAACGCTTGCAGGTGGTCAGACCCGGATAGCGGGTCGCGGGCTTGAGCTTTTCGTGCCGCTTGGCGTTCATCTTCATGTGCAGCACGTCACCGGGTTTGCCCAGTTCGTTGTGCTCGAGCCCCGTCGCCGTGTACATCATGTCCGGATCACCCGGCAGCGCGCGGGGCGAGATATGGCTTTCGGTCAGGGCGAAGCGCTTGTATTCCTCGCCCTCCCTGCGCTCGGGCGCTTGCCGCGGTTTGGGGGCAAACACGTTCCTGCCGGACGGGAACACGGTTTCGTAGCGGTTCGACAGGTAAAGGTCGATCAGCAGGATCACCGGCACCTGGAACGCCTCGGCGATCTCGAAGGCCATGCCGGCGCAGCGATAGCAGCCCTCGACATTGGTCGGTGCGATGACGATGCGGGGCGCATCGCCCGAGCCGCCGAAAACGGCAAGGTTGAGGTCGGACTGCTCGGTCTTGGTGGGCAGACCGGTGGACGGGCCGCCGCGCTGGCTGCACACGATCACCGCGGGCACCTCGGCCATCACGCCCAGCCCCAGCATCTCGGTCATCAGCGCCAGCCCCGGCCCGGAAGTCGCCGTCGCCGCGCGCGAGCCGGCAAAGCCCGCACCGATGGTGGCAGAGATGGCGGAGATCTCGTCCTCGGTCTGAAGGAACCTGCCTCCGGCCTTGGGCAACTCCACCGCCAGCCGCTCCATGATCGAGGTGGCCGGCGTGATCGGATAGCCGAAATAGCTCTGTATGCCGGCTTCGAGGAACCCGCGCGCAATCGCGCCGTTGCCGGTCATCATCACCGCCTCGCCCCGGTCGGCCTCGGGCGCCGAGCCCACCTCGACATCGTCGAGGCGGAACACCTTGCGCCCGACCTCGAAGCCGGCGTCGAAGGCCTTGATGTTGGCCTCGGCCACGGCGGGCGGCTTGGTGGCGAACTTCTGGTTCACCACCTTGTGGAAAGGCTCGGGCGGCATGTCCAGAAGCCCGGCGACATAGCCCAGAACCACGATGTTGCGGCTGCGGGCGGAGTTGGTCGCCTGCTCCGAGACCTGCCGGATCGGCAGCCCGTAGGGGATCTGCGCGGGCCTGACATGGGCGCTGATGTGGCCGCCCTCGGGCACCGGCGCGATCAGATGATCGTCATAGATCACCGCGCCGCAATCGCGCACCTCGCCCACATGCGGGATGGCGTGTCCGTCGTTGAGCGACACGAACACGTCCGTTTGCTCCTTCAGCGAATAGGCCTGCTCGCTGGAGACGCGGATGCGCGAGATGCATTTGCCGAAACCGCGGATTTCCGGCGGATAGACATCGAAGGCAATGACGTGAAAACCCATCGCTGCCGCGGCGCGCTTCATGATGTCTCCTGCGGCAATGGTGCCGTCGCCGGCCGAGCCGCAGATGGCGAACTGGATATCCGTTCCGGCCTTGTTCATCACGTTTCCCTCGTCCAGAAGGTCGAGTGGATCTCGCCATCCTCCCCGACCCAGATGCTGTCCTCGACATCGACGTCGAAGGGTTCATGCGCGCCCTGGATGTTGCGCGCGGCCAGCTCGCCCATGACGCGGACATTCTTCCAGCCGTGATAGAACTTGTAGGCCTTGTCCCCGTCATGCCAGATCTGGCAGACGTCGCCGGCGGCCCAGATCGCCTCGTTCGTGGTGCGCAGCTCGGGCGTCACCAGAAGACCCCGCTCGATGTCCACATCCGCCCGCAGCATGAATTCCACCGACGAGGCCAGCCCGCAGAAGGCCATGACCACGTCGCCCCCCACCTCCGTGCCGTCGTCCAGTGCCACCTGGCGCGCCGGCGCGCCGGCATTGCGGGCGGAAATCCCGACCGGGCGGGCGTTTTCGATCACCCTGACCCCCTTGTTCCGCAGGACGTCCAGCAGGGGCGCGCGTTCCCCGGCCGAAAGCTCGTGCGGCCAGAAGGTCTGGGCGTTGACGATCAGCGTCACCGAATAGCCGGTGGACAGCAGCGTCAGCAGCAGATCGATCCCGATCATGTCGCCCCCGATCATTATGACCGAGCCACCCTTCGGCAGATCCCGATAGACCTTCATCGCCGCCTCGAACGACCCGAAGCCGTGGATCAGGTCGGCTTGGCCGGTCAGGTTCTCGGGCAGGTAGGCGCGCCCGCCCGCAGCGACCAGCAGGCTGTCGAACGGCACGGTTTCCTGATGCGCCAGGCTGACCGTATGCGCCGCGCCATCCACGTCCACCACCCGGCAACGCCGGCGCAGGTTGATCCGGTGTTCGTCGTAAAAGGACGGCGGCACCGCCAGCAAGTCGCGCCAATCGGTCCGGCCCCGGAAGATCTCGGGCAGTTCGTAACGGTGATAGAAGGGAATGCCGTCCATGGTGAACATGGTGATCCGGCAATCCGGGTCGCCTTCGCGCAGGGTCTTTGCCGCCCCGAAACCGGCGCTGCCCGACCCGATGATGACGTGATGCAGCGGCGCGGCCATCATTCCACCTCCACCATGCAAAGCTGGTTGCGCGTGATCGAAATGCACTGGGTCGGGCAGACCTCGTAACAGGCGCCGCAGCGGATGCACTCCACGTTGTCGATCCAGATCGCGCCCACATGATCCCACTCACCGGTTTCCAGCAGCTTGCCATAGGTGCCGTCGGCGTGGATCTCGATCCCCTCGACCATCTTGATGCAGTTCTTGGGCGCGACCTCGATGCAGGCGCGGCAGTAGATGCAGTTGTCCACGTCTATCTTGTAGTGCAGGTTGCACAGGTAGCAGCGCCTGGCCTCTTCATGGGCAAGCGCATCGTCATATCCCTTCTCGACCTCTTCGGTGAGGTTCGCGCAGCGTTCCTCGATCTCCTCGGTGGGCATGTGCGTGCGCGGGATGAAGTCCCAGGCACGCTGGCGCAGGGGGGCCTCGACCTTCTCGATCCGTACCGCCGGGACGCGGCGCGGCTTGCCCATCAGCCAAGTGTCGATGGCCCGCGCCACCTCGCGCCCCTGCCCGACCGCCTCGATCACCGTGCTGGCGCCCTTGACGTAGTCGCCGGCAGCGAACACGCCCTCGAGCGAGGTCATGCCGTTTTCATCCGTCCGGGCATTGTTCCACCGGTCCAGCTCCAGTTCGGCATCGAGGAAATCATGCGCGGTGCGCTGGCCGATGGCGACCAGAACGGTGTCGCAATCGAAATCGAATTCCGACCCCTTGATCGGGATGGCCTTGCGGCGGCCGTTCTCGCGCCAGCCGCCAAGGCGGTTCTGAACGAACTCGACCGCTTCCAGGTGCCCGTTTTCGCCCTTCAGCGCGATCGGGGTGCGCAGCCCCAGAAAGCCGACATTCTCGGCCTTGGCCTCGAGAATCTCGTCGCGGGTGACGGGGATGTACTCTTCCGTCGTGCGCAGGTGGATCGAGATGTCCTCGCCCCCCAGCCGCCGCGCCACGCGAGCGCAGTCGAGCGCGGTAAAGCCCGCGCCCACCACCGCCACGCGCTTTCCGACCTTCTTCGGCTTGCCCCGGTGCATGTCCAGCAGGAAGTCGAACCCGTACTCGACATTCTCGAAATCCGCCACCGCCCGGCCCGACGGGTCGTCGCGCAGCGGCAGTTCGGTCGCCGCCATGCAGCCGGTGGCCAGCAGCACCGCGTCGAAATCCGCGCGCAGGGTCGAGAACGGGATTTCCCCTTCGCCATTGCCGATCGAGACGCCGGTCCTGAGCTCCACCCCCAGCCGCAGCGCGTTGTGGATCTCTTCGCGCAGGACGTCGCGGGGCAGGCGAAATTCCGGGATGCCGTAGCGCAGCATTCCGCCCGGTTCGTCCTCGCGTTCGAACAGGGTGACATCGTGCCCCATCAGCGACAGGTCGTGCGCCGCGGCAATCCCGGCCGGCCCCGAGCCGACGATGGCGACCTTCTTGCCCGAAGGGCCATACAGGCTTTCGTTCAGGCGGTGCCCGCGGTGCTTCAGATCCGCCGCCGAGCGCTTCAGGTGGCAGATGCTGACCGGCTCGCCATTGCCGGGCCAGCCGTGGCGGCACTCGGTTTCGCAGGGGCGCGAACAGATGCGTCCCAGAACACCGGGCAGCACGTTGGCCTCGCGGTTGATCTCGTAGGAATCGCCGTATTTCCCCTCCAGGATCGCAAGGATGTAGGCCGGGATGTCGGTCCCGGCGGGGCAGGCCGCCTGGCAGGGCACGTTCTCGCGCAGCCAGCCGAAATCTCTGGGATCGCGGGAATAGTGAACATCGCTTTCCGCAGCGGCTTCCCGGCCATTGCGGTTCAGGTCGGTGTTCTGCCCGATGCGATTGGTCAACGCCATCTTGATCGCCTCGTTTCAACCTGTTCGGAATTGACGTTAGAGGATGCGTTCGGGGCGGGTCCAGATAACTTTTCGAGAGGTACACGAATGCATACCCTGCGTATGATTCCTGCAACTGATCCGCTCAGGAGAGCCATTCCAGCCGGGCGCCGGGAAAGCGGCGAAGAACCTCGCCCGCGGCCGGGCGGGGAACGAGACAAAGCGCCGTGGACAGGCCGTCAGCCACGGCCGCGCGGTCGGCACTTACCGATACCAGGCCGTTGGCGGCGGGCCGGTCCGGGTTCCGTGGGTCGAGGATATGCGGCCGGGAAGATCCGATCAGCGTGCCCCGCACCGCCGAGGTCGCAACGGCCCGATCCCGCAGGGCGATCTGCCGCAGGACCTGCCCGTCCGTGCCGGCCACGCCCACCTGCCATGGGGCCCCGTCCGGGCGCGCGCCCAGAGCCGCGATCTCGCCCATGTCGATCAGCAGATCCGTCAGGCCCCGCGCCCGCAGCAGCGCCGCGATCCGGTCGGTCACGTGGCCCTGGGCAATGCCGTTGAGCGTCAACGCCATGCCCGGACGGGTCAGATGCACCGCGTCCCCGTCAAGGGCAACATGCGGCCAGCCGACGGCCCCGGCGGCCGCGCGCGCGTCACGCCCTTCCGCGACCGCCCGCCAGAGGGGTTGAATCGTCGGGTCGAAGGCACCGCCGGTCGCCGCGTAGAGGCGCCCCGAAAGGCCCAGCACCTCCCGCAGGTCGGCCGAGGGCCTCTCCAGCCGCCCGCCCCGGTTGAGCCGGGAAATCTCCGAATCGGCGAGAAACAGGCTGAAGATCCGTTCCTGCCGGGCCAGTTCGGCCTCGACCGCGCGGAATACCTCGTCCGCCCCGGCCCGCGACAGACCGGTCAGGATCATGGAAACCGAAGCCCCCAGCGCCACGCCCCGCCAGCGCCGCACCTGCGCCGCCCCCGCCCTTGCCGACGCCGGAGAGGCCGCCACGGCCGCGGCGCTGATGGCAAGAAATCTGCGGCGCGTCAGCATGGGTCGCAATGCAGCCCCCTATTGCGCGGCCACCCGGCGGCGCGCCATCTGGCAGCGGTTCCACAATGCACTGAGCGCATCCA
>JALTNO010000105.1 GCA_027000645.1 Paracoccaceae bacterium
GCGGCCTCGCGGCGCCCGCGATCGTGGGGGTTCTGGAAACAATCCGCAAATTGATCGCAAATTGTCGAAATCCCGCCCCATTTTTCGGCGATTCCCTGTCTCGAGCAGGCAAGAAGAGCCCGTCCGGAGGCTCGCCCGAGGAGAGAGACAATGAGAATCGCAAGATGGATCGCCCTTTCCGCGCTGGTCGGGGGCCTTTCGGCCTGTTCGGCCGTGGACGTGGCCACCCGCAGCGCCCCCTACGAGCAGTTGCCCGAATCGGGGTTTTCCACCCCGGCCGGTTATGAGCCGCTCCGCGCGGCGGATCAGCCGGCCCCCGGCCGGATCGAGCTCGAACACGGCACCAGGGCACTGGCCGCCCTGCCGGGAATGGAGGGGAAGATCGTCCCCTACCAGTCCCCGGTGACGGTGAATTCGGTCATCGTCCGGGTGCCGCGCAGCCTGAAGGTGTCCGAGCGCAACGTCTATCTGCCGCGGGCCGACATCGTCTGGCGCGGCGACCCGATCGGCGACCGCTACGCGCAGGTGCAGAAGATCTTCGAAACCGCGCTGACGCGCGGCGTGGCCGACCTGAACGGGCCGGTCAGGGTGGATCTCGACGTGCAGGTGCGCCGTTTTCACGCGCTGACCGAAAAGGCCCGCTATACCATCGGCGGGGTGCACGCGATCACCTTCGACCTGGCCATCAAGGATCCCGAAACGGGCGAGCTGCTGGTTCCCGTGCGCAGGATTCGGGCCGATCTCGAGGCCTTCGGCGGTCAACAGGCGATTCTGGCCGATGCCCGTGGCGAGACCCAGAAGGTGCGGATCACCAACCACCTGGCCGAAGTGATCCGCGAAGAGCTGAGCAACCCCGAAGGCTATCGCAATGCCAGCCTCGGGTTCATCCAGCTGCTGAACAATATCTGAGCCGTTTCCTCCCATCGGCAAACGGGATAAGAGGGCGCCATGACGGTGCCCTCTTCCCCTTCCGAATACCCCCGCGTCCGGCTGATGCCGAAGGCGGATGCACGCGCCATCCGCCACGGATTCCCCTGGGTCTATGCCAACGAACTGGTGACCGACCGGCGCACGCGCAAGCTGGCCCCGGGCACGCTTGCGGTGCTGGAGGATGCCGGGCGCAACTCGCTTGGGCTGGTGGCGGTGAACCCGCTCTCGCGCATCATCTGCCGGATGCTCGATCCCGACCCGGATGCGCGGATCACGCCCGACTGGTTCGCCGCGCGTCTGGCCCGGGCGCTGGCGCTGCGCGAAACCCTGTTCGATGCTCCCTTCTACCGACTCGTCCATGCCGAGGCCGACGGGCTGCCCGGGATCATCATCGACCGCTTCGACGACAGCTGCGTCATCCAGCCCAATGCCGCCTGGGCCGAGGCGCAGCTGCCCGCGCTGACCGAGGCGCTGGCCTCGGTGAGCGGCGTGAGCAACCTGCTCAAGAACGCATCCGGCCGGGCGCGACGGCTCGAGGGGCTGGACGATGCTCCTGCCGTGCTGCGGGGCAAGGCGCCCTCCGGTCCGGTCCCGGTGCCGATGAACGGGGCAACCTGCATGGCCGACCTTACCGGCGGGCAGAAGACCGGGTTGTTCTACGACCAGCGCCCCAACCACGCCTTCGCTGCCCGGCTGGCCGCGAACGGGGCGCGGGTGCTGGACCTGTTCAGCCATGTGGGCGGGTTTTCGCTGACCGCGCTCGCTGCAGGGGCGGCATCCGCGCTTGCGGTGGACAGCTCGACCGCGGCACTGGCCCTGGCCGAGGCAGGTGCGCGCGCCACCGGCGTGGCCGAGCGCTTCGAAACCCGAAGGGGGGACGCGTTCGAGGTGCTTGCCGCACTGGCGCAGGACGGCGCGCAGTTCGACCTGGTCATCTGCGACCCGCCCGCATTTGCGCCCTCGAAACAGGCGCTCGAGGCCGGCCTTCGCGCCTATGAACGTCTTGCCCGCCGCACCGCACCGCTGGTCGCAGGAGGCGGCTTTCTGGTGCTCTGCTCCTGTTCCCATGCCGCCGATCTTGCCCGTTTCCGCGCCGCCTGCATTCGCGGCATCGGCCGGGCCGGGCGGCAGGCGCAACTCCTGCATACCGGCTTTGCCGGACCCGATCACCCGGTGCTGCCGCAACTGGCCGAATCGGGCTATCTCAAGGCACTGTTCTTCCGACTGTGAAAATCGTTCTCGACAGCTGCATCCTCTTTCCCACGGTCATGCGCGCGGTGCTTCTGGGCGCCGCGCGGCAGGGACATTTCACCCCGATCTGGTCCCGGCGGATCCTGGAAGAATGGGCCCGCGCGGCGCGCAGGATCGGACCCCAGGGCGAAATCCAGGCCCGGGCCGAGATCGCCCTGCTGCAGGCCGACTGGCCCGACGCCGCACGCCCGACCGCGCCGGATCTGGAACGTCGGCTCTGGCTGCCGGATCCGGGCGACCTGCACGTGCTGGCACTCGCCATCGCCTCCTCCGCCGACGCCATCATGACCCTCAACGCCTCGGACTTCCCCCGCAACATCCTGGCCGAAGAAGGACTGGTTCGCCTTGATCCCGACAGTTACCTCATGCAGCTGTTCGCGCGTGACCCGGAGGGGCTGGCGGCGGTCGGGCAGTCCGTCCTGGACGACGCCAACCGGATCGGCGGCGGCGGCTGGCAGATGCGGTCGCTGCTGAAAAAGGCCCGGCTTCCCCGCCTCGCCAAGGCCCTTTCCACCTGACCGCCCCTTCATCTTGCCTCCAAATACTCCGGGGGTGAACGGGCCGCAGGCCCGGAGGGGGCAGAGCCCCCTTGCGCCCTTACCGCCGCCCCGAGAATCCGGAAACCAGCGCGCTGACCAGAAAGATCGCCGCCGCCGCGACGACGATGCCGGGACCTGCCGGGATGTCCAGAACCCACGCCCCCCACAGCCCCGCCAGCGTCGAAACCGCGCCGATCGCCCCCGCACCCAGCGCCATGGCCTCGGGCGTGTGCGCCAGCGGCCGGGCGGCGGCCGCGGGGATCACCAGAAGGGCGGCGATCAGCAGCACGCCCACCACCTTGATCGCCACTGCCACCACCACCGCCAGTGCCAGCACCAGGCCTGCCTCCTCGCGCCGGGGGTCGATGCCGCTCGATCGGGCGAGATCCGGGCTCAGCGTGCTCATCAGCAATGCCGGCCAGCGCCACGCCATCAGCGCCACGACCAGCCCCGCGCCGCCCCATATCACCGCCAGGTCCGCGCGCCCCACGGCAAGGATGTCGCCGAGAAGAAAGGCCATGAGGTCAAGCCGGACGCCGCGCAGGCCCGAAAGCAGCGACACCGCCACCAGCCCCGCCGCCAGCGCCGCATGTGCCGCCACCCCGAGAAGCGTGTCCATCGCATGGCCCCGCCCGGCCAGCGCCGACACCGCCACCGCCATGGTCAGCGCCGCGGCCAGAACCGCCGGCAGCAGCGGCAGCGACAGCGCCAGAGACATCGCCACGCCCAGAATCGCCGCATGTGCCGTGGCCTCTCCGAAATAGGCCATGCGGCGCCAGACCACGAAACAGCCCAGCGGCGCCGCCGCCAGCGCCACGCCCAGACCGGCCAGCGCCGCGCGAAACAGGAAATCGTCCAGAAGCGCGCTCATTCCCGCACCTCGCCCGCCGGGCCTGCATGGTCGTGCCCGTGATCGTGGTCATGGCGATAGAGCGCCAGCGCGCCGCTGGTCCCCGATCCGAACAGCGCCCGGTATTCGGGGGCGTCGGCCACCACCTCCGGCGTGCCCTCGCAGCAGACATGCCCGTTCAGGCACAGCACCCGGTCCGAAGCCGCCATCACCACGTGAAGGTCGTGCCCGACCATCACCACCGCGCATCCGGTTTCGCGCCGCACCGATTCGATCAGCCGGTAGAACCGGGCGGAACCCGGCTGATCCAGCCCCTGCGTGGCCTCGTCCAGCAGCAGCAGGTTCGGACGCCCCAGCAGCGCCCGGGCCAGCAGCACCCGCTGGAACTGCCCGCCCGAGAGATCCGCCATCTGCCGGTGACGCAGATCCGGCAGCCCGGTGCGGGCCAGCGCCGCCGCGGCCTCCTCCGCCCCGATCCGGCGCGGCAGGCCGAGGAAGCGCCGAACCGTCATCGGCAATGACGGGTCGATGAACAGCTTTTGCGGCACGTAGCCGATGCGCAGGCCCGGCGCGCGCGCAACGCGTCCCCGGGACGGAGCAACCGCGCCGATCAGCACCCGCAGAAGGGTCGATTTCCCCGATCCGTTGGGGCCGACGATGGTGACGATCTCGCCCGGGTGAACGGCGAAATCGACATCGAACAGCACCTGCCGCCCGCCAAGCCGGACCTCCAGCCCGGTTGCGGAAACCAGCGGGGCGCTCATTCGCCGCCCTCCGTCGCGGCGCAGGCGGGGCACAGGCCCTCGGCCTCGACCGCCACCCGTTCGATGACGAATCCCGCCTCGGCCGCGGCCAGTGCCAGCCGGCCCTGATCGGGGGTCGTCTCGGCCTCGGCCACCGCCCGGCAGTCGCGGCAGACCAGGAACAGGGGCACATGCGCGCCGCCCGGATGGGCGCAGGCGGCCCAGGCGTTGAGGCGTTCGATCCGGTGCGCCAGCCCGTGGCCGGCGAGGAAATCCAGCGCCCGGTACACCACCGGCGGCTGCGATCCCATGCCGTCGCGGGACAGGACCGCTAGAATCTCGTAGGCCCCCAGCGCCCGGTGCTCCTCGAGCAGGATTTCCAGAACCCGCCGGCGCACCGGCGTGAACTGTACCCGCTTGCGCGCGCACAGCGCCTCGGCCGCGCGCATGGCTGCGCCGATGCAGCGGCCGTGGTCGTGGCGGGCAAAGCCGATCGCCGTCATGGCTGCGTCCTTCCGCAAAGGGTTGATATGTTATAACATCACGTTTACCAGCAGGACACGGACGGAACAACCGCCCCGGAGGCCGAGACATGCCGATTCTGCCCGCCCTTGCGGCGATCCTTCTGCTGCTTGCCGCGCCGCTTCGTGCCGGGCCGCCGCGGGTGGTGGCCGACATCCCCCCCGTGCAGGGGCTGGTGGCGGATGTGATGGCCGGCATCGGCACGCCCGAGGTGATCCTTGGCCCGGCCGCTTCGCCGCACGGGTTTTCCCTGCGCCCGTCGCAGGCACGGGCGCTGCAGGAGGCCGATCTGGTGATCTGGATCGGCCCCGAGCTGACGCCGTGGCTGGCCGGTCCGATTGCCGCTCTGGCCGGGGATGCGTCGCGGCTGCGTCTGCTCGACCACCCGGCGACGCTGCGGCTGCCGCTGCGCGATGGTTCGGGCGGCGCCGACCCGCATGCCTGGCTGGATCCCGAGAATGCTCGCGCCTGGCTGCCGGTGATTGCCGCCGAGCTGGCCCGGATCGACCCCGCCAATGCCCGCCGCTATGGCGCCAATGCGGCGGCCGCGCAGGCGCGGATCGGGCGGGCCGAGGCGAAGGTTGCCCGGCTTCTGGCCGGCGCGCCGCCCTATGTGGCGATGCATGACGCCTACCAGTATTTCGAGCGCCGCTTCGGCCTGACCCTGATCGGCACCGTGGCCGCCGGCGATGCCGCGCCGCCCGGTCCCGCGCGTCTGGCCCGGCTGCGCGCCGTCATCCGCGATCGAGGCGTCGCCTGCGCGTTTCGCGAGCCGCAGCAGAACCCGGCCCTGCTGGAAACCGTGCTGGAGGGGTCGGGGATCGTGCCGCGGGTGCTCGATCCGCTCGGGGCGGGGCTTGAGGCGGGCCAGGGATCCTATGTCGCCCTGATCGAGGGTATGGCGCAGACGATTGCCGGCTGCGCGCCCGGCTGATCCGGATTCGGGCGGCCCGCGACCCCGTGCCGAGCCTCTCGCGTGGTGGAGGCGGGGAAGGGGGCGCTGCCCCCTCCGCGCCTGCGGCCCGTTCACCCCCGGAGTATCTGGAGGCAAGAGGAAGGGGCGGATGCAACCGGGCGACGGGGGCGGATGCCGGGTCGGTATCGCGCTCCTGGCGACAGGGTTTCGCCGGCCGGGCAACGGGGGCGGGAAGCGGCGGGTGCCCTCATTCGGCCGGGCGGTGGAAACCTTCGATCAACTGCCGCAGGCCCAACGCGGCCCCGGCGAAGATCGACAGGAAGGTGACCGGGGCGCTGTAGGCCAGCACGCTGAAGGCGCTCAGCCCCTGTCCGACCGTGCAGCCCAGCGCGATCACCGCGCCTGCGCCCATGATTGCCGCCCCGACGATCTGCCGGCGCAGCTCGCGCGGGTCGTCGCAGGCCTCCCACCGGAAATGGCCCTTGATCAACGAGCCGATGAAGGCGCCCAGCCAGACCCCGGCGACCGAACCCACGGCAAAGGACAGCGGGCGGACGCTGCCGGTCATGGCAAACAGGACGGTTTCCCCAACCGGGGCCGAGAAGGAATGCGACACCACCGGCACCCCGTCGAACCCGGTGGAGTTCACCCACTGGGTTCCGGCCCAGCCGGAAATGATGGCAAGGCCCACCACCACCGACCAGAAGATCGCCTTCGGCTTGCGCAACAGCTCGGCCGATGACAGCGCGCCCGCGCAGATGGCCGCTCCGATCGCCAGCCCCAGCGGCGCGATCGGCAGGCCGGTCAGTGCCGACAGCCCATGCGCCAGGCCGGGAGGGGTGTCGGTGGTTACGGCCTCCTGGTGGAACAGGAAATCGCGCAGCGGCGCCAGCGGCCCCATGAGAACCGCGTAGGCCGATACGCCCAGCACCAGGACGATCACGAAGGACCGCAGGTCGCCCCCGCCCAGCCGTGCGATGGTGCCATAGCCACAGTTCCCGGCCAGCGCCATGCCATAGCCGAACATCAGCCCGCC
>JALTNO010000106.1 GCA_027000645.1 Paracoccaceae bacterium
CCCGGCCCGGTGACGACGTTGAGCACCCCCGGCGGCAGCCCTGCGTCAAGGCAGATCTGCGCCAGCCGCAGCAGCGACAGCGAGGCGCTCTCGGCCGGCTTGAGCACCACCGAATTGCCCATCGCCAGCGCCGGCGCGATCTTCCACGCACCGATCATCAGCGGGAAGTTCCACGGCACGATGGCGCCCACCACCCCCACCGGCACCCGGTGCACCAGCCCCAGCACGTTCGGCGCGGTAGGGGCCACCTCGCCCGGCACCTTGTCGATGGCCTCGGCGTAGTAGCGGAAGCTGCCCGCCGCGCTGCCCGGTTCGGCCTTGTAGGCCATGGCGAATTCGGTGCCGTTGTCGCGGATGCCCAGCACCGCCAACTCCAGCGCCTCGGCCTCGATGCGCTCGGCGATGGCGTGCAGAACCTTCTTGCGCGCCGCCGGGGACAGGCGCGACCAGCGGCCATCCTCGTACGCCGCCCTCGCGGAAGCCACCGCGCGCTCGACGTCCCCGGCGGTGGCCCGTTCGATGGTAGTCAGTAAAGACCCGTCGATTGGCGAGACAACCTCGATCGGCGCGCCCGAACCACCTTGCCACGTTCCTTCAACAAGAATTTTCTGCGCCGCGACAGGCGCGCGCCGAAGCTGGTCGATCTGTGCCTGGATTTCCATTCGGCCTCCTTGAGTGTCCTGCGGTCCTGCCAGACGTGGCGGATGTGGACGGCAAGGACGATGACGATGACGACAAACAGGATGAAGGCGATGGGCCGGTCGATGAAGTCCCACGGGGTCTTCACCCGGGCCATGCCGGCGCGCAGCTTCACCTCCATGATCCCGCCCAGCACCATGCCGAGGATGATCGGCACGATGGGCAGGGACAGGCGCTTGAGGACGAAACCGAGAAGCCCGAAGCCCGCGGCCATCACCGCATCGGTGACGGAGTTGCGCAGAGAATAGACGCCCACGAAGCTGAGCGTCAGCACACAGACCCCGAGAAACCGGTTGGGGATCTTCACCACCTTGACCAGCAGCCCCGTCGCCGACAGCAGGAAGATCATCACCAGCACGTTCAGGATCAGCAGCGCGAGGTAGAGCGCAACGACGAAATCCATCTTGCTCTGAAAGAGCTGCGGCCCCGGCACCACGTTGTGGACGTAGAAGACGCTCAGCATCATCGCGGTGAGCGCCTCGCCGGGGATGCCCAGCGCCAGAAGCGGCACCATCGCCGCCGCCGGAACGGCGTTGTTCGAGGTCTCCGCCGCGATCAGCCCCTCGGAGGCGCCGTTGCCGAAATCCTGCGGGCGTTTGCTGGTGCGCTGGGCATAGGTGTAGGACATGAACTGCGCGGTGAACTCACCCACGCCGGGGATCATGCCCATCATCACCCCGAAGGCGGCGGAAACGCTGGCCACGCGCGGGTGGCGGGCGAGTTCCCGCAGACCCTGGAAGAGCGGGCCGCGCAAGCGGGGCTGGCGGATCCTTTCATCGTCGCCGGTCAGCAGCACCAGGGCCTGGCTGATGGCAAACAGCCCCAGCACCACCACGATCAGGTTGACCCCGCCCTGAAGGAAGGGCT
>JALTNO010000107.1 GCA_027000645.1 Paracoccaceae bacterium
TGCCAAGTTCTTGCTGCTTGAGCGCCCGCTCGGCGCGCGCCTGCCGTTCGCGCTGCTCCATCTCCATGCGGGCCAGGCGCTCCTGCCGACGGCCGGCCTCCTCCTGCGCCGCGACCTGGCGGCCGTAGAGCTGTAGGCGCTGCTGCTCGACCTGGCGCTCGAAGCGCTCTTTCTTGCGGGCTGCGCGCTGCTGCTGGGCGAACGCAACACTCTCAGCAAAGTGGCCCAGGGAGTCCTGCCCGGGGCTCGGCGCCATGAGCGCCCGCATACCAAAGTCCATCAGCATGCGGCTAAGCTCAGGCCGCTGCACCAGCGTGTCGAGGAAGGTCATCCAGCCAGACTTGCGGCGGGTGTATTCCTCAGGGCTGGCGGGCGGGCGAACGACGGATTCCGGGGTTATGTCCGGCATAACCCCGGGGGCCTGCACATTCTGCTGGTCCTGCATCTCAGCCCCTCCTGCGCACTGCCAGGTATGGGTTCACGATGCCGCGGCTCGGCCGGGCCTGCATTGGCATGGGCATCGGCCGCAGCATCGGCGGCCGGCGCTGCTGCATCTGGCTGCCGGCGAGTGCTCGGCCAATCGCCCCCAACGCCTCCGGCGCGATGGGCGATTGGCTGCTCGGCGGCCCGCCGAGGACCTCCGGCCCCGCAGCCTGCGCGAGCACCGCCTCGCCCTGCTGCATCTGCGCGAGCGGCGGCATGCCCCCCTGGGCCATAGGGTTCCAGCCGGGGGGTACGTATTGCTGCGCGAGCGCCGCCAGCTGCTCAGTCGGCGGGGGTTCCATCACCATGCTGAGCCTGCGGGCGGCCTCGAGGCGCTGTGCGGGGTCCTGCAGTCGGGGCAGCGTCTGCTGCAGGCTTGCGAACATCTGCTCCGGGCGGCCCAGCACCTGGCCGGGGTCCGCGGCGAGCTGCTGCGCCGCCATCGGGGGAATCTGCTGAACGTTTCCGGCTCCTGCGCCCATAGCGTATGCCTCCTCTTAGCCGAACAGCCCTGCCAGCGCACCAATCGCGGCGATGCCCCAGCCAACGGGGTTGCTCGCCAGGGCGCCGCCTAGCAGGCCCATGCTCTTAGCGCCGGCCCATAGCCCAAGGCCCATGCTCGCGCCGCCCAGCGCGCCCATGAGCGGGGAGCGGCCGGGGCCGGTGGTCGAGGCCACTCCGCCGTACGTGCCCCCGCCCACAATGTCCATGTAGTTTTGCAGCCGGTACCAGTCCTTCATCTGCTCGAACTCCCAGCGCTCCCGGTCGGCGTCGATGAACTGCTGTTCCCACTGCCGCCGGGTCGCGCCGATCTGCTCCGCCATCTGGGCGGGCATGAGGCTGAGCTGGATGGTCTGCGGCGCGAACGCCAAGCCCCTGGCCATCGCCTGCAGGCCCTGCGAATAGCCCTGTGCATACAACGGTGTGAGGGCGCGGCCGATCTCCTGGCCCATACGCTGGGCAGCTTGCGCCTCCGCGATGCCTGCGCGGTAGCCGCCGTAGGCGCCCATCGCGGCGGCGCGGTCCGCCATCGCCGGGAACACACGCTCCGCGTATTGCTGCCCGATGGTGTCCGCCAGCGACTGTCCCCATGCCTGCAGGTACGGATTGCTTGCGGGGCTGAGCATCATCGGGCTGGTAAGCAGGGCCTGCCCGGCCTGTGCGGAGTTGATCACCGCGGCGCCGGGGCCACTGGTCAAGTTCGCCAGGGCCTGGTTCTGCGCGGCGACCTGCAGCGGATTTATGTCCGCGATGGTCTGGCCGGGATAGAAGTTTGGCTTGCCCGTCTGGTAGAGCTGCTCGGCGCGCTCGAACCCGCGCTGCAGGTAGGGCTTTTGCCCCTCCCAGGGCTCAGTCTTCTGTACGGTAGTGCCACCCCCGCGGCTTTTGCCTCCGCTCATTGGCTACACCTCCAGTTCTACCACGTCCGCGACCGCGGAGAAACGATAGCGCCGGCGTAGGCGCCGGGCACCACCGGGGCGCGTGTATGCGCGAACGTGCGAGCACCCATGCTCCCGCGCGAACGCCATGAGCGCCCTGTGCAGCTCCTCGCCCCACTGCGCGGAGCCATCGCCGCCAAGCGCCACCACTTCCAGCACTTTGCACCGGGGGTATTGCACGATTTGCGTCACGGCGGCCGCCACGGTGCCCTCCTCCGCGTCGTCGACGGTCCAGAGTTGCATTGAGCCCTGCGCGCACAGGGCGGGAATGTCGGCGGGCTCATAGCCCGCGACTCGCGGCCCTTTGAGCCATGCGCGGGCCAGCAGCTGCCAGGGCTGGGGCCCAGGATCACGAAGGCGCCGCCGAACACGCACCGGGCTCTCCGCCTCGTAGGCGTAGACGCCGGAGACTAGAGTTTCAAATTCCATCGCCGCTAACGACTTTTACTCTTCACGAGCACACATGGCAGAGGCAATAGCCAATGCTATTAGCTTTCTAAGATTAGCGGGGTTGCTCATGAGAGTCGCTATCTGCGACTCAATTTCTTCGATCGAGCGCTTCCCTCTGAACTGCGAAAGCAAAGGGTCTGACATGATGCTGCTGTCTATGCTGCTACGCAGCATCCTGCGCATATCGCTGTCATTTAACTCTATTGATACTTTCATGTCGCAACAATCGTCGCTTTCCAGACCCTAAACGGGAATAGCTCTACTATTACGTCAAAGGCGCCCGCCACATTGCTCGTCACCTCCAACACGCCGTCGCTTATCACGCCTGACAGCTTGCGGCTTGGGATAGCGAAAGTCGCATTTGCCGGTATTCCAGTTATAGTTGCAGTGTCTACTCCATCAGCGACTATAGTAGTTTTGTCTATCGACAAAATCAGCGACGGCCTGGCTACTACAGAATTCGAGCTTGTATCCACGTACTGCGTCATGGGATTCGCTGTCACGCCAACCAAAACGCCCTCACCAGCTTCCGCTTGAGAAGCCGCGGCTGAAGCCCCGCCGCCTGCATCCATTGCAACTCCAGTCCTTTTTATCCTGCCTGACGCCAAGTCGAAGACAACGAATCTAGTGCTCATTTCTTATACTCAACCGCGTACAGCCAGCACGGCGGCTTTGCAAACGTTCCTCCATTGTTAACACACATGGAAAGTGTGTATGTGGCAAGCCCTGCGACAGGGCTACTATCCACTGCAACTATCCATATTTGAGGATGCGATCTGCCTACAGGCCCGCCAGAACCTATAATGCTCCCAGCAGGGTTCTTTATAACAAGCTCTGAGTCAGGGAACGTGCTGTCTGAGGATGTATCAAGTGCACCATACAAAATAACGAGAGAGGATGACGACGCTATTGTTATGGAAACCTGAAGCACATCCGTGTAAGTGCCTACGCAATCGACAAACGTTATTAGAGCTCCGCTTGTGTCGCTAGCGGCAGTATAGTTGGTGACGGCACCATTCGCGATCTTCAGCTCAGTAACATTTAAGTCCGCTATCTTTGCTGTTTTTATTGCAGCATCTACAATGTCCGCCGTGTCGATCTGAATCTTGTTCGCGCTTGCGCGGTCCAGCTTCGCATTCGTGATTGCAGCGTCAGCGATTTTCGCGCTCGTGATCGCAGCATCTACAATGTCCGCCTCGACGATCTGAATCTTGTTCACGCTCGCACGGTCGAGGTGCGCATCCTGAATCTGTGCCGTGCCGATCTGCGCTGCCTGAATAGCTGCGTTCGCAATAAACGTGCTGACGTTGCTGCTCGTGATCGGGTTGAAGCTCGCCGCGAAGTCCGCGTCGCCGCGTACCGTGCCGGTGCTGTCCTTGAGATTCGTGCCCAGCCTCGCCCCATACGAACCGATATACACCCACGAGCTGCTGGCGCTATCCCACCGGTACAGCAGGTCCGCATCCGTATCGAACCACAGGTCCCCATCTACGAACGTCCCGGTTGGCGGGCTCGGCTGCCGGTAGATAGTGTTCTTCGTAGCGTTGTCCTCCGGCTTCCCGGCACCCGTGATCTGATTCCACACAGCAGTTTGCCCGAGCCCGGCATCGTCCGTGAGCTGGCTCGTGGCAGTCACATAGTTGCCGACATACACCCAGCTAGCACCATCCCACCGGTAGAGATTGTTCGTGCTGGTGTCGAACCACAAGTCTCCAGTGCTGTTCGCGGTTGGCGCGGTAGCCTGCCTGTATATATCGTTCCGCGTTGCGTTGTCCTGCGGCTTCCCAGCCCCAGTGATCTGCGACCAAATAGCGGTCTGCCCCAGTCCCGCATCGTCCGTCAACTGGCTCGTCGCGGTGTAGTCGTTGCCGATCCGCACCCAGCTCGTACCATCCCAGCGATAAAGGATGCTTGTGCTGGTGTCGAACCACAGATCCCCGGTGCTCGTCGCCGTGGGTGCTGTGGGCTGGTAGAAAATGCTGTTCTTTGTAGCCCCCGCCTCCGCCGGCGCATTCTGCGTCAGCAGCGCGTCCACCATGCTGCTGTCGAACACCCGCCCGGATGCGAAGATCAGGTTGCCGCCGCCATCGTAGATCTCGATGCCGTAGTCCCCGGCGTTCGGGCCGAGCTTGCCCAGCTTCACCCGAACGACATTGTTCGCGTCGCTGATCTGCAAAAGCTGGTTCGGCGAGTCGATCCGGAACCGCGGATCGAGGATGTCGATCACCGCGCTCGAGATCACCCCACTCAGCAGCTTATTCACGCCGAGGTTGGCGATCTTGGCGTCCTGAATCTCGGCGTTGCCGATATGGGCGTTTTTGATCACGCCGTTGCCGATATGCACAGAACCAATTGCACCTTGCGCAATGGCCGAGTATCCTACCGCCTCATTCGCAATCTTGAGCGACGTGACAGCACCATCCTCCAGCTTAGTGGAGGTGACGGCCCTATCCGCCAGCTTGGCCGCGGTCACGGCTAGGTCCGCCAGGCGGTCCACATCCACCGCCCTCGTGGCGAGCTTCTGCGTTGTGATCGCCGCATCGACGAGGTGGTCCGTGTCGATCCGCACGATGTTCGGCGCGATGGGCGCATTGCCGCTCGCATCGTACGCGTACACGCCCTCCTGCGTCACAATCGGCCGGCCTTGTGCATCATATATCGGCAGGCTCGTCCCGCCGAGCTCATTATTGCTCAGCGCCACCTGCAGCACGGCGATGAGCTGCTGCGCCCACTCGCGCAGGTCGCCGGTCGGCATAGGCAGCACTAGCCGCTGACCGCTCACGCCAGCACCCTCCTATTGCCGTAGAGCTCCAGCGCCTCCAGCCGCCACGGCGCGGGGCCGTCCACCTTGAAGGTGAAAAACGGCGCGGTCTGCCGTACCCACGCATACCGCATCGCATCAGGCCCACTGAGCGCGCGGGTCGCAACCGGCCCCGCGGCGTCCAAGTCCTTCCACGCCCTCACATACAGCGAGGCGTTCGCCATATCGCCCTCGGCGCGCAGCCCCTGCACATACGCCGGCATGTCGGGGTCGCCCAGCGACACAAACGCGCTCTCCACCCACGCGTTTAGCGGCGCCCCATCTGCGCTCGTGCCGCTCTCGTGGAAGTATAGCTCCCCGGTCGCCGTCGCCGCCACGGGCCACTTGAACACATCCCGTTCGAGCGCGCTCGTCCGCCCGAAGTCCAGCAGCGACCACACCCCCAGCTTGTAATCATACATCACTCCCTCGTCGGGCTCGCCGCTGCCCGCCGTCGAGGGGTAATACCACACCACCGCGTTGAGCGCCTCCGCGTGATACCCACAAATCTTGCTCGCCTGGTCCCAATTCACCCGCGCCGCCATATAGTCGCGCAGCTGCGGGAAGTCGATCCACTCAAACTGCACCCCATCGGTGACGAAAAACCCCTGCCGGCTCATCCCGAAGTGCCGCCGCCCCACCGGCACCACCGAATACTTACTCACCGCGCCAATCCCATTCAGCGCCGGCGTGTATCCGAAAATATACGGCGAGCCGATGTAGTTGAGCAAAATGAGCTGCTCGCGCGTATACAGCCCGATGCGGTCGCCCAGCGGCACAGCCGCCAGCAGCGGCCCGTCAATATCCCGCAGCACCAGATTCCCCGCGTTGTTGCTCGCCGTGGGCTGCCACGTCAGCGGGTCGCCCGTATCACTCCACTCAACGACGTTGTAGCCATTGCTCGTATTCACCGCAATGACATACACATCCCGCTTGACGAAAATCTCCGCGCTCGTAAAGGGCATCGAGGTCAGCGTATCCATCGCTGCGAAGCTCGTGCCCTGGTAGATCTGGGGCTTGTCGACGCCGTTCGTCGCCAGCACCCAATCACCCCACACCACAAAGCTCCACACCGTCGCGGGCTGGGTAACGGTAGCATTCACGCTGCCGGTGTAGCCAGTGCCCACGGTACTAACATTCACCGTGTCCCACATGTAGATGCTGCCCTGGTCGCCCCAGAACAGCCGCTGCGAGAGGTCCGTCCGGCGCTGCTGCGCCATCCCCCGCACAGGGTTGCTCGCCGGCCTGGTGAGGAAGCTCACCCAGCCCGGAATAGCCTCAACACCCAGCGGCGTGAAGCGCACATTCCGCCCATCGCGCCAAAACGAATTTAGCGCGAGCTTGGTCGCGGGGACTAGCCCGCGCGTAAGCTCCTCCCGCAAAAGCGCCAGCTGCTGCCTGCGCACGGCTCAGTCCTTCCGCATGACCTCGGTCAGCTTCGGCATGACCTTCTCAACGCTCCGGCCAACCACATACCCCCCGAGCCCTATCTGCAGCAGCGTCCACGCCTCCGGCGCGAGTCGATTCGCGAGAATGCCAAAGCTATCCAGCACAACCAGCACCAGGAACGTGAGCATGGTGATTGGCCGCCAGGA
>JALTNO010000108.1 GCA_027000645.1 Paracoccaceae bacterium
GCCCCGAGCGGCGCACCCAGATCGTCGAACTCGCCTCGGGCGACGAGGAGCGCAATGCCAGCTGGGCGAACAGCCGACGCCGATATGACGCGGCCTATGGCATCCGGCGGGCTGACGATCTGGCGGCGGTGGTCGCCTTCTTCGAGGCGCGCAACGGGCGGCTCTACGGGTTCCGTTTCAAGGACTGGGCGGATTACAAGTCCTGCCTGCCGTCCGGGACGCCCGCCGCAACGGATCAGACCATCGGCACGGGCGACGGTGCCACGACCGACTTCCAGCTGGTGAAGGTCTACAGTTCCGGCTCGCAGAGCTGGACCCGCACGATCACGAAGCCGGTCGACGGGACCGTGATGGTGGCGATCGACGGCACGGAGGTCACATCCGGCTGGTCGGTCGACACCACCACCGGCATCGTCAGTTTCACAACCGCCCCGGCATCGGGCGCTGCCATCACGGCAGGCTTCGAATTCGACGTGCCGGTGCGGTTCGATACCGACACGCTCGACGTGACGCTCGATATCGAGCGGCTTGGCTCCATCACTTCCATTCCCCTGATCGAGGTCCGGCGATGACCGCACAGAGAATGACCGACCAAGGCCTTCTGGCCCTTGCCCGGCACGAGGGTATCGCGCCGGCACCCTATCTTGATGCCACGGACACCTGGACCTTCGGGATCGGCCATACGGCGGCGGCTGGGCTACCTGACCCGGCAGAGATGCCGCGGGGTATGCCCGATGATCTGGACGCCTCGATCCACGAGGCGTTCTGCATCTTCCGGTCCGATCTCGCACGTTACGAGGCCGACGTCCGGTGCGCCGTGACCGTGCCGCTCGAGCCGCATCAGTTCGACGCGCTGGTCAGCTTCCACTACAACACGGGCGGGATCGCCCGGGCCTCGCTGACGAAGCATCTGAACGCCGGCAACCCGGCGGCGGCCGCAAAGGCGTTCATGAACTGGCGCCGGCCGGCATCTGTCATTCCACGCCGCGAGGCCGAGCGCGACCTGTTCCGCGACGGTCGCTATCCCGTGGGCCCGATCCCGGTCTGGGGTGTGGATGCGAACGGCCGGGTGGATTTCTCGCGCGCGGTGCGGCGGCTCAGCGAGACGCAAGCGCTGTCGCTGCTTCGCTCTCCGCCAGCATCGCAGCCACCATCCACATTCGAACCGGATGCGCCGCCCGGATTTATCGCCCGGCTCGCCGCAATCCTTTCCCGCCTGTTCAAACGGAGCTGACCCCCATGCGCTACATCCGACCGACCTCGATCACATGGTGGGCGGGACTGCTCGCCATGTTCACCGGCATTGCCTCCGTCACGCTGCCCGCAACGGGTCCGCTCACCGAACTGTCCCGCCTCGTCGCGCTCATGGCCGGCACCGGCGATGCCTCGCCCGCCGGGCTGATCTTCCTCGGTCTCGGCCTGATCGGCCTGCGCGACCGGCTGGAACGGGGGTTTCGCGGTGATCGGTGAACTCCTGGCGGGACTGCTGGCGGCGCTGGGCGCCGGTCTCGGTCTGGTTGTCGGCCATTTCTGGGGCCGGCTGCAGGGAAAGCGCGAAGG
>JALTNO010000109.1 GCA_027000645.1 Paracoccaceae bacterium
TGGGGGCGCTGGCCTGGCCCCTGTCGATCTGCACGATATGGGCATCGCCGTCGCCGCCCGACATCTGCACCACGCACAGCCGGTCGCGATGCGGGTTGAGCCCCATGGTTTCGCAGTCGATGGCGACTACGGGCCCCAGATCAAGCCCGTCGGGCAGGTCGTTCCTGTAGAGGTGATTGGCCACGTCGTCCGTCCTTGCGCCAGTGCCGCCGGGGTTGGCGGTCCTGCGCCGAAATAGGCCCTTTGGCCTGCGAACTCAACCGGGGCCGGCCGGGCCCCCTGACGGAAAAGGGCCGCCCCGCCGGGGCGACCCTTTCCGGAAATTCGCGTCGAGCTGCGAACTCAGCCGTTGACGCTGTCCTTGAGGGCCTTGGCAATGGTCATCTTGACCACCTTGTCGGCGTCCTTCTTGAACTGTTCGCCGGTCGCGGGGTTGCGGACCATGCGCTCGGGCCGTTCGCGGCAGTAGATCTTGCCCACCCCCGGAATGGTCACGGCGCCGCCGGCGGATACTTCGCGGGTGATAACGCTGGCGATCGCTTCAAGCGCGGCGGCGGCAGCTTTCTTGTCGGTGCCCATTTCTTCGGCCAGAGCGGCGACGAGCTGGGTCTTGGTCATCGGTTTTGCCATTTCTTGGTCTCCATCATCTGCCCGAACCTTTTGGGCCTCGCGGCATGACTTTAACGGTATCTGGTGGGGTAGCACAACGAATTGTGGGTCCGAAAGGCCGAAAATCGCACTTTTGGGGCCAAATTTGCCGGTCAGAGAAAGGCCGGTTCATCGAACGAGCGCAGTTTCCGGCTGTGAAGCCGCTCAAGCGGCATGGTCCGCAACGTCTCCATGGCGCGGATTCCGATCCTCAGGTGGCGGGTCACCTGCGTGGTGTAGAAGTCCGAGGCCATTCCGGGCAGCTTCAGTTCGCCATGCAGGGGCTTGTCGGACACGCACAGCAACGTGCCGTAGGGCACGCGGAAGCGATAGCCGTTGGCGGCGATGGTGGCGCTTTCCATGTCCAGCGCGATGGCGCGCGACTGCGACAGCCGCTTGACCGGGCCGGACTGGTCGCGCAGCTCCCAGTTGCGGTTGTCGATGGTGGCCACGGTGCCGGTGCGCATGATGCGCTTGAGCTCGTAGCCGTCGAGTTCGGTCACATGCGCCACCGCCTGTTCCAGCGCGATCTGGACCTCGGCCAGCGCCGGGATCGGAGTCCAGACCGGCAGGTCGTCGTCAAGGACGTGATCCTCGCGCAGATAGGCGTGGGCAAGGACGAAATCCCCCAGCCGCTGGCTGTTGCGCAGCCCGGCGCAGTGACCGACCATCAGCCAGGCGTGCGGCCGCAGCACGGCGATGTGGTCGGTGGCGGTCTTGGCGTTGGACGGGCCGATGCCGATATTGACCAGGCTGATGCCGCCGCCATCTGGCCGCTTGAGGTGATAGCTGGGCATCTGCGGCAGTTTCTGCCCGCCCGGCAGGGCGTCTGCGGGGTCGGTGATCTCGGCATTGCCGGGCCCGACGAACGAGGTATAGCCCGAATCCGGATCGGCCAGCGCGGTGCGGGCGTAGGACTCGAATTCGTCCACGTAGAACTGGTAGTTGGTGAACAGCACGAAATTCTGGAAATGCGCCGGGTCGGTGGCGGTGTAATGGGCCAGCCGGGCCAGCGAATAGTCGATGCGCTGGGCGGTGAACAGGGCCAGCGGGCCGCAGCCGTTTTCCGGCTGGTGCGTGCCGTTGACGATGTCGTCGTCCATGGTGGACAGATCCGGCACGTCGAACACGTCGCGCAGGGTGAACCCCGCCGCGCCGTCCTGCGGCACCACCAGGTCGGGCTGGGCGGCAACGGCGAAATGCAGGGGCATCGGCGTGGTCGAGGGGCCGATGGTGACCGGCTGGCCGTGATTGCGGATCAGAAGGCCGATCTGATCGGTCAGGTAGCCGCGGAACAGGTCGGGCCGGGTGACGGTGGTGGCATAGCAGCCCGGCGCCGAGACATGCCCGAAGCTCAGCCGCGTATCCACCTGCGCGAAGGTCGAGGTGGTCAGGCGGATCTCGGGGTAGAAGGCACGGATTCGGCCCGGCGGCGGGCCTGCGCGCATGGTGCGGGAAAAGCCGGCGCAAAGGTGCCGGGTGGCCGCCGAATAGAGCTCCTCTAGCCGCGCCACGGCCGCGGCCGGGTTGGTGAAGCTTTCCGCCGGGGGGGTGTCGGGAACTCGGATATCCGTCATTCCGGCAGGTCCAGCAGGGGGATCTTCCGAAACCGGCGCACGTCGATCAGGCCCTTGTCCGAGATCCGCAGTTCGGGGATCACCACCAGCGCCAGCAGCGTGTGCTGCATGTAGGCGTTGTTGAGTTCGCAACCGCTCTCGCGCATCGCCTGCACCAGCCGGTCGGCGCTGGCCGCTACCCGAGTGGCCGGCGCATCGGACATCAGCCCGGCGATGGGCAGCTCCACCAGCGCCGCTTCCTGCCCGTCGCGCCACAGGGTGACGCCGCCGCCGACCTCGGCCAGCCGGTTGGCGGCCAGCGCCATCTGTTCGCGGTCGGTGCCCACCACGATCATGTGGTGGCTGTCATGGGCCACGGTCGATGCCATCGCCATCCGCCCCCGATAGCCAAAGCCCGAAACGAATCCGTTGGTCACGCCCCCCGTGCCCCGGTGGCGCTCGACCAACGCGATCTGGCAGATGTCGCCCTGCGCCTCGACCAGCCCGTCGCGCACCGGCAGATCGGCCTTCAGCGCCTTCGTCGGAGCCTGGTTCTCGATCACGCCGATCACGTTGGCGCGCACGCTGTTTGCGCCCTCGGGGGCGCGGATCTCGAAGTCGCGCGGTCCGAGCGCATGACCCGGATGCACCGTGTTGCGAGCCCGGTCGGGCCAGTCGTAATGCGGGCAGTCCACCAGCACCTTGCCGTCCTGCGCAATGACCTGCCCCCGGGCGATCACCACTTCGATCGGCAGGGAGGCGAGATCCGGGGTCAGGATCACGTCGGCCCGCCGTCCCGGCGCGATCGAGCCCAGCTCGCGCTCCAGCCCGAAATGGGTGGCGGTGTTGATGGTGGCCATCTGCAGCGCCACCAGCGGGTCGCAGCCGCATTCGATGGCATGGCGCACCACCCGGTTCATGTGGCCCTCGCCCACCAGCGTGCCGGAATGGCAGTCATCGGTGCAGAGGATGAAATTGCGCGGATCAAGCCCCTTTTCCGTCACCGCGGTGATCTGGGATTCGACATCGTGCCAGGCGCTGCCCAGCCGCATCATCGCCCGCATCCCCTGCCGCACCCGGGCGATGGCGTCGGCCTCGCAGGTGCCTTCGTGGTCATCGGCCGGCCCGCCGGCCACATAGGCGGCAAAGGGCCGCCCCAGATCGGGCGAGGCATAATGTCCGCCCACGGTCTTGCCCGCGCGCTGGGTGGCGGCGATCTCGGCCAGCATCTTCGGATCGGCCGCGGCCACGCCGGGGAAGTTCATCATCTCGCCCAGGCCCACGATGCCGGGCCAGCCCATCGCCTCGGCCACGTCCTCGGGGGTGATCTCGTGGCCGGTGGTCTCCAGCCCCGGTGCCGACGGCGCGCAGCTGGGCATCTGGGTGAAGATGTTGATCGGCTGCAGGGCGGCTTCGTCATGCATCATCCGCACGCCCTCCAGCCCCAGCACGTTGGCGATCTCGTGCGGATCGGTGAAGATCGTGGTGGTGCCGTGGGGGATGATGGCGCGGGCGAACTCGGCCGGGGTGAGCATCCCCGACTCGATATGCATGTGAGCATCGCACAGCCCCGGCACCATATGGCGACCCGCCGCCTCGATCACCTGCGTGCCGGGGCCGGTGCAGTAGCTGGCATCGGGCACCACGCAGGCGATGCGGCCGCTGGCGATGGCGATGTCGTGGCCGGGCAGGCATTCGCGCGTGTGCACGTTGACCCACGTACCGCCGCGGATCACCATGTCGGCGGGTTCGCGCCCGGCGGCAACGGCGATCAGGTGCGGGGCGACATCGGCCCACGCGGGAAACGGGTCGGGAAACGGGCTGCTTGTCATGCTGCGATTGTGCGGCAACGCGCGGCAGGTGCAAGCGCCTTTTCGCATCCCGCTGCGGCACGCATCCCGCCCCGGCCGGGGCCGGATGGAGCCGCACGCCCTTCGCCTTGCCGGAAATACTCCGGGGGAGTCGCGGCCTGCCGCGACGGGGGCAGCGCCCCCGCCACCTTGAGCAATCCGCCCTCGGCGGTTAAGCACATGGCACAGGAAGAAACGCGACCCCGCACCATGCGAAACCGCGAACACCATCCCGCCCGGCACCTCATCCGGCACAGACACGAAGCCCCGAACCCAGGCCGCGAATACAGGAGGCCCCCATGAACACGCAGGAATTCCCCGGTTGGCACGGCACGACGATCATCGCCGTCCGCAAGGGCGGCGAGGTGGTGGTCGCCGGCGACGGCCAGGTGTCGCTGGGTCAGACCGTCATCAAGGGCTCGGCGCGCAAGGTGCGCAGGCTCAACCCCGGCGGGCACGAGGTCGTGGCCGGCTTCGCCGGATCGACGGCGGATGCCTTCACCCTGCTCGAGCGGCTCGAATCCCGGCTCGAGGCCGCCCCCGGGCAGCTTGCCCGCGCCTGCGTGGAACTGGCCAAGGACTGGCGCACCGACAAGTACCTGCGCAACCTCGAAGCCATGCTGATCGTCACCGACGGTGCCGACATGTTCGTGATCACCGGCGCAGGCGACGTGCTGGAACCCGAACATGACGTGGCGGCAATCGGCTCGGGCGGAAACTACGCGCTGGCCGCGGCGCGGGCGATGATGAACGGGCATGGCGATGCCGAACGGATCGCGCGCCGCGCCATGGCCATCGCCGCCGACATCTGCGTCTACACCAATGGCAACCTGACGGTGGAGAAGATTTCCCGATGACCGACCTGACCCCGCGCGAGATCGTCTCCGAACTCGACCGTTTCATCATCGGCCAGAAGGACGCCAAGCGCGCCGTCGCCGTGGCGTTGCGCAACCGCTGGCGGCGCAAGCAGCTGCCCGACGACCTGCGCGACGAGGTCTATCCGAAGAACATCCTGATGATCGGCCCCACCGGCGTCGGCAAGACCGAGATCAGCCGCCGCCTTGCCCGCCTTGCCCGCGCACCCTTCATCAAGGTCGAGGCCACCAAGTTCACCGAGGTGGGCTATGTCGGCCGCGACGTGGAACAGATCATCCGCGACCTTGCCGACAGCGCCATTGCCCAGACCCGCGAATGGATGCGCGAAGAGGTCCGGGCACGCGCCGAAGCCGCCGCCGAAGAGCGGGTGATCGAGGCCATCGCCGGCAAGGACGCGCGCGAATCCACGCGCGAGATGTTCCGCCGCAAGCTGAAAGCGGGCGAGCTGGACGACAGCGTGATCGAGCTGGACGTCGCCGACAGTTCCAGCCCGATGCCGATGCTCGACATTCCCGGCCAGCCCGGCGCCAGCATGGGGATGCTGAACCTCGGCGACCTGTTCGGCAAGGCCTTCGGCGGCCGCACGGTGCGCCGGCGCATGACCGTGGCCGAAAGCCACGACATCCTCGTGGGCGAAGAGGCCGACAAGCTGCTGGACGACGAAACCGTGACCCGCACCGCGCTGGAAGCGGTGGAGCAGAACGGAATCGTGTTCCTCGACGAGATCGACAAGGTCTGCGCACGGGCCGAGACCCGCGGCGGCGATGTCAGCCGCGAAGGCGTGCAGCGCGACCTGCTGCCGTTGATCGAGGGCACCACCGTGTCCACCAGGTACGGCCCCGTGAAGACCGACCACATCCTGTTCATCGCCTCGGGCGCGTTCCATATCGCCAAGCCCTCTGACCTGCTGCCCGAACTGCAGGGGCGCCTGCCCATCCGGGTCGAGCTTCGGGCGCTGACGGAAGAGGATTTCGTGCGCATCCTGACCGAGACCGACAATGCCCTGACCCGCCAGTACAAGGCCTTGCTGGGCACCGAATCCGTCACCGTCGATTTCACCGATGACGGCATCAGGGCGCTGGCGCGAATCGCCGCCGAGGTGAACCGGGCGGTGGAAAACATCGGGGCCCGTCGCCTCTACACGGTGATGGAACGGGTGTTCGAGGAACTCTCCTTCACCGCTCCCGACCGGGCCGGCGAGAAGGTGACCGTTGACGCCGCCTTCGTGGATGCCAATCTGGGCGAACTCACCCGGTCCTCGGACCTTGGCCGTTACATGCTCTGACTCCGATCGCAGGGCCCCGACAGGAGCAGTTACCGATGAAGCTGATATCCGCCGCCGCCTCTCCCTTCGTGCGCAAGGTGCGCGTGGTGCTGCGCGAAACCGGGCAGGTGCAGGATGTGGAAGAGCTGCAAGTGACCACCTCGCCGCTGGCGACGGCGCAGCAGGCGCGCGCGGCGAACCCGCTGGGCAAGATCCCGGCACTGATTCGCGAGGACGGGCGGGCGATATACGACAGCCGCGTGATCACCCGGTTCCTCGACCACCGCGCCGGGGCGGGGCTTTATCCCGAGGGCCGGATCTGGGACGTCCTGACGCTCGAGGCGATGGCGGACGGTATCATGGATGCTGCCGTGCTGATCACCTACGAGGGCCGGCTTCGCCCCGCCGACAGGCAGTCGCCGGAATGGATCGGGGCGCAGTGGGAAAAGGTGGCGCGGGCGGTCGCGCATGTGAATGCCGGCTGGATGGATCACCTTGCCGGCCCGATCGATGCCGGCCAGATCGCGTTGGGATGCGCCCTGGGCTACCTGGATTT
>JALTNO010000110.1 GCA_027000645.1 Paracoccaceae bacterium
CCCTGCGCCATCACCCGCCCATGCTCCGGATCGAGAACATAACCTTCAGCATCGGCGGCCGCCCCCTGTTCCAGGACGCCTCGGCGCGCATCCCGGCCGGGCACAAGGTCGGGCTGGTGGGACGCAACGGCACCGGCAAGACCACGCTCTTTCGCCTGATCCGGGGCGAGCTGGCGCTGGAGGGCGGCTCCATCACCCTGCCCCCCCGCACCCGCATCGGCGGCGTGGCGCAGGAGGCCCCGGCAACGGAAGACACGCTCCTCGACACGGTGCTGGCCGCCGATACCGAACGCGCCCGGCTTCTGGCCGAGGCCGAAACCGCCACCGACCCCGCCCGCATCGCCGAAATCCAGACCCGCCTGGCCGATATCGACGCCTGGAGCGCCGAAGGCCGCGCCAGCGCCATCCTCAAGGGGCTGGGCTTCGACGAAGACGACCAGCGCCGCCCCTGCGCCGCCTTCTCGGGCGGCTGGCGGATGCGGGTGGCGCTGGCCGGGGTGCTGTTCGCGCGGCCCGACCTGCTGCTGCTGGACGAGCCGACCAACTACCTCGACCTCGAAGGCGCGCTGTGGCTGGAAAGCTATATCGCCCGCTATCCCCACACGGTTCTCATCATCAGCCACGACCGCGACCTGCTCAACCGCGCCGTGGGGTCCATCCTGCACCTCGAAGACCGCCGGCTCACGCTCTATCCCGGCCCCTATGACCGCTTCGCCCGCAGCCGCGCCGAGCGGCTGGCGCAGGCCCGGGCCGAGGCCAGGAAGCAGCAGGCCCGCCGTGCCCGGCTGCAATCCTATGTGGACCGCTTCCGCTACAAGGCGGACAAGGCGAAACAGGCGCAGTCGCGGCTCAAGGCGCTGGCCCGGATGGAGCCGATCACCACCCCGCAGGAGGCCGCCCTGCGCGCCTTCTCGTTCCCCGAACCCGCACCCCTGTCACCCCCCATCATCCACCTCGAAGGCGGCGCGACGGGCTATGACGGCATGGCGGTGCTGCGGCGGCTGAACCTGCGCATCGATCCCGACGACCGCATCGCGCTGCTGGGCCGCAACGGGCAGGGCAAATCGACGCTGGCGAAACTGCTGTCGGACCGGCTGCCGCTGATGGAGGGGCGGCTGGTGCGGTCCCCGAAACTGCGCATCGGCTATTTCGCCCAGCACCAGATCGAAGAACTGCACGGCGAGGAGTCGCCACTGGCCCACCTCGTCCGCCTGCGCCCGGACGAGCCGCCGGCGAAGCTGCGCGCGCGGCTGGCCGGCTTCGGGCTGGGCGCGGATCAGGCCGAGATGCGGGTTGCCGACCTCTCGGGCGGGCAGAAGGCGCGGCTGAGCCTGCTCATTGCCACCATCGACGCGCCGCATCTGCTGATCCTCGACGAACCCACCAACCATCTGGACATCGAAAGTCGCGAGGCGCTTGTCGAGGCGCTTGCCGCCTATGGCGGCGCCGTGATCCTGGTAAGCCACGACATGCACCTGCTGGGGCTGGTGGCCGACCGGCTGTGGCTGGTGGCGCAGGGCACGGTGCGGCCGTGGGAGGG
>JALTNO010000111.1 GCA_027000645.1 Paracoccaceae bacterium
GGACGGCGATGGCCCGGCGATCGATGCGACGGTCTATTTCGGCGGCCCGGTGGAGCCGTCGCGGGGCTTCGTGCTGCATGGCAGCGACTACGTCTCCAACATTCATTCGCTGTCGGTGACGTCCGAGATCGCGATGACCGCGACGCTCGACATTCTCGAGGACATGGCCGCCGGGAAGGGGCCGCGCAAGGCGATGATGATCCTTGGCTATGCCGGCTGGGGGCCCGAGCAGCTTGAGGGCGAGATCGCCATGAACGGCTGGCTGACGGTGGATGCCGATCCGGAGCTGATCTTCGACCTGCCCGACGACGAAAAATGGGGCGCGGCGCTGGGACGGCTGGGGGTCGATCCGCTGACGCTCTCGGCCAGTGCCGGGCGGGCCTGACGGCGGGGACCACGGGGACCGGCGCGGGCACTGCGGGCGCGGGCGTGGGAGTGCCAGTTACGCAGTTACGGGGCGCGGCTGTGGGGCCGCGCGGCTGTCAGTCGCGCGGGGCGGCGGCGCGGCGCAGCCGGTCGTTGATCGCCCGTCCCAGCCCGTGATCGGGAATCGGAGCCACCGCGACGGGTTGTCCCCGCGCATCCAGGCGATGGAGGAAATCGAACAGGTTGGCCGCCGCCTCGACTAGGTCGCCGGTGGGCGAAAGGTTGAGGTCGCACTCCATGGCGCCCAGGCCCAGGAACAGCTCGTCCGGGGTTGGCCCGGCGGCCTCCAGCCGCAGCGCGACACCGGGCGCGTAATGCGAACGAAGCTGACCCGGCGCGGTGACCGGCCCCTGTTCGTCGCGGCCCTCCAGCCGGCAGCCCAGCGCCTCTTCCAGCGCCTCGACCGCCAGCCCTCCGGGACGCAGCAGCACGGGCGCGGGACCGGCCAGGTCGATGATGGTGGATTCCACCCCGACCGAGCAGGGCCCGTCATCGATCACCGCGGCGATCCGCCCGTCAAGCCCGGCCAGAACATGGGCGGCGGTGGTCGGGCTGATGCGCCCCGAGGGGTTGGCCGAGGGCGCCGCAAGCGGGCCGTCGAAGGCGTGCAGCAGGGCGCGTGCGGCCGGGTGGGCGGGCACGCGCACCGCCAGCGTGTCCAGCCCTGCGGTCACCAGTGGCGAAATCCCGCAGCCCGCGCGCAGCCGCAGCACCATGGTCAGCGGCCCCGGCCAGAAGGCCTGCGCCAGCGTCTCGGCCTGCGCGGTCCATTCCACGTGGAGGGCGGCCTCCTGCGCATTCGCCACATGCACGATCAGCGGATTGAAGGCGGGCCGGCCCTTGACCTCGTAGATGCACGCCACTGCCTTGCCGTTGCGTGCATCCGCCCCCAGCCCATAGACCGTTTCGGTGGGAAACGCGACCAGCCGGCCCGCGCGCAGCAGCCCTGCCGCGCGGTCGAGATCGGCGCTGTCGGCAGTGAGGATTTCGGTGGCGGGGGCATTCATGGCGTGACGCGGCGTTCCGGTTGCTTGACAGGTCGGTTACGGTAGGTAATCGCCCGAATGAAGATCCTTAGCCGCGCCTCCGGCCGATGCCAACCCCCCGGGGCG
>JALTNO010000112.1 GCA_027000645.1 Paracoccaceae bacterium
CCCATGCGCCGGTTGAGGTTGTCCACCTCGCGCCCGACCAGCGCGAAGGACCGGCGGCCCTCCCGCCCGATGCCGCGGAACTCGGCGCGCACCTGCTTGCCGCCGGTGGCGCCGATCCGCACGCTGACGCGCTTTTCCGCCATTCTTCAGCTTCCTTGAATTACTGAGTTGCAAGTCTTACGTTATGAGCAACGATTAGACACAGGTAAGACCATGCCCGAAACCGCCAGACTGTCTTCCAAGTTCCAGATCTCCATCCCCAAGGCGATCCGCACCGCCCAGCATTGGGAGGCCGGGCTGACCTTCGCCTTCATCCCCAAGGGAACCGGCGTGTTGCTGGTGCCGGTTCCAGAGAAGAATGACCTCAAGGGGCTGGCGAAGGGCGCCAACCCTGAGGATTACCGCGATCACGCGGATCGCTTCTGATGGTGCTCGTCGACACCTCGGCCTGGATCGAGTGGCTGATCGGCTCGCCCACCGGCGACAAGGTCGAGGCCCATCTGCCCGAACAAGCCGACTGGCTGGTGCCAACGATGGTCCAGCTCGAGCTTGCCAAGTGGCTCACCCGGGAGGTCGGCGAGGACAAGGCCGATCAGGTCATCGCCTTCACGCAGGTCTGTCACGTCGTGCCGCTGGATACCGAGGTCGCGCTGGCGGCAGCGGAGGTCTGCCGCGAACACAGGCTGGCCACGGCAGATGCGATCATCTTCGCCACCGCGCGCACGCATCAGGCGAAGCTTGTAACATGCGATGCGCATTTCGACGACCTCCCCGGCGTGACCCTGATCAAGAAGGTCAGGGGCTGACGCCACCTTCGGCGCTCCGTTCGTTAACTTTCCGCACCATCACCGCCTCGATCGCGGGCAGGAGGTGGCCGACCGCCGTGGGATCACACCCCAGCGCCCGGGCAAGCGCCAGCGCCGCAGCCATGTCCCAGCCGATGACGATGCCGGAGGGCGCCACCCGCAGCTGCCCGCCGAGCCGACCCACCAGATCCCAGACCTGTGCGCCCTCATGGGTCTGCGGCGCATTCAGCCGGCGCGGGCAGTCCGGGCACGCCTGGTCGCGGCCCTCGCAGGGCTCGCAGGCGTCGCAGTAGTCGCCGCCCCCGCCGAACTCCCATTCGGCAAGGGCGGTGAGACGTTTTTTTCCTGCTCCAGCGCATGGATCGGCGCCACATAGAGCGCCCGGAAAGCCAGCCACACCCAGGGCACGTCCATCAGCGCATCGATGGTCTCGGGGGTAGGCTGTTCGATCACCTTGCCCTCGGCATCGCCCACGCCTTCCCACTCGATGATCACGCGGCGCGCCCAGGCTTTTACCTCGAGGACGCCGGCGTCGATCTCGGGTTCGTCCTCGAACGCGCCGGCCTCCGCCATCTCGCGCCACACCTCGGTGGCAATGGCGCTGACGGGCGGCAGCACCTTCACCCGCACGCCGCGGCCCAGCTCCAGCCATTTCGGCTCGGTCGAAAGCTCCAGCCTGATCATCAGTACCCCGCCACCTGGTTGTTCAGCACCACCGTGCACATCTGGC
>JALTNO010000113.1 GCA_027000645.1 Paracoccaceae bacterium
GTCCTGGGGGGGGCTGGTCCTGGCGGCGGCGGCGGCGGGGACGCATCTGTGGCTGATGCAAAGGGCGCTGTCCATGTCGATGCGGCGGCGGCTGGGGCTGCCCTTCGTGCAGATCCGCGCGGGATGGGCGCTGCTGGTCCTCAGTCTCGCCCTTGGGGCGCTGCTGATGGCGGGTGCGCCGGTGCCGAACCTGCCGGCGCTTTTCGGTTTCACGCTGGTGGCGGGCTGGCTGCTGACCTTCCTCGGGGGCGTGCTGCAACGGATCATGCCCTTCCTCGCCTCGATGCACGCGGCGGGAAAGTCGGGACTGCCGCCGCTGCTTTCGGAGCTCACCGCCGAATGGGCGTTGAAGCTCTACATGCCCGGCCATTTCGCGGCGCTTGCCCTGACCGCCGCCGGCATCCTCCTGGACTCCCCGGGGCTGATCCGCCTGGGCGCCGTGGCCGGCATGATCGGCGCCACTGCCTTCGCCGTCTTTGCCGGCAGGATCGCATGGCACCTCTTCTCCCGGATCGGCCGGTCCTGACCCTTGCACGGCCGGGAACCGCACCCAAAAGGGACTTGCCTTTTTCAATTCAGGTATTAAAGTACTGAATTAAGGAAATACCGAATCCACCACGCCACACGAAGGCCGCAGCCATGAGCTTTGCCCGCCGGACCGCGCAGTTGCTGCACGAGGATCACCAGGCCACGATCGCCGTGGTCGAGGGGCTGGAAGACCTGATCGCCCGCGCCCGCAGCAAGACACCGGACACCTCGGACCCGAAGGTGCGCAAGGCGCTGGAGAACGCCTCGGGCACGATCGAAGAGGAAATCGGCAACCATTTCTCCTTCGAGGAACAGGAACTTTTCACCCGCCTGGAGGAGATGGGGGATGTCGGCATCGGAGAGCACCTGCGCAGCGAACACGAGGTCCTGCTGCCGCTGGGGCGCCGGGTTGCCGACATGGCCCGCTCGGCGCTGACCGAAGGGTTTTCGGATGACGGCTGGAGCGCCTTCCGGCAATCGGCCGGAGAGCTGATCGAGCGCATGTTCGCCCATATCCAGAAAGAGGAAATGGCCCTGCTGCCGATGCTCGAGGAAATCCTGGACGACGAAACGGACATGGAACTGGCCACATCCTATTCCGAAATCTACTGACCTGCCCCGACACGGGGAGCCCGTGGCCGCGGGAGTTTGAGACCATGAACCTCACCACAGGCCAGATCGGCACCCGCCCGCTTTCTCCGGGCGACCTGGAGGCGGTCATAGCCATTGATGCGAAGACCTCGGGCACGCTCCGGCGCGGCTACTTCGAAAAGCGGCTGGCGGCGGCGGTCGAACATCCCCGCGACTATGTTTTCGTCGGCACCCATCTCGACGACCGGCTGGCCGGTTTCGCCTTTGCCAAGCTGGAAACCGGCGCCTTCGGCCAGCACGACGCCACCGCCGCGCTGGATACGATCGCGGTCGATCCCGATCTGGAACTGCGCGGCGTCGGCCGGGCCCTTCTGACCGAGGTCGAAGCGGTCCTGCGCCGCAAGGGCGTCGGACTGCTGACCAGCGAGGTGGAATGGTCGAGTACCGGGCTCCTGGGGTTCATGGCGCATCAGGGCTTTGCCATGGCCCCGCGCATCGTCCTGACCCGCCCGGTCGGTGAAATCGCCATCGCTCTCGACGAGCCGGGGGAAGACGACGACGCGAGGGAGATCGACTTCAGCTCGCCCGAAGGCGATGCCGCCAATGCCCTTTCGCGCGAACCGGTGCCGGTGCGCTCGATGGAGGAACGCGACCTGAGGCGGATCGTCGCCATGGACCGGGCCTCGACCGGCACCGACAGGACCGACTACTATGCCCGCAGGATGCGCGAAGCCCTGGAGCAAAGCGGCATCCGGGTGTCGCTGGTTGCCGAGGCTGACGGCGACCCGGTGGGTTTCATCATGGCCCGGGTGGATTACGGCGCTTTCGGCCTGACCCGGCCCGAGGCGGTGATGGACGCCATCGGCGTGGACCCCGGCTATCGCGGCCGCAGTATCGGCACGATCCTCATGGCCCGGCTGATGGGGAACCTGGGCGCGCTGGAAATCGCCACCGTCCGCACCGAGATCGCGTGGGACGATACCGCGCTCATCAGCTTCCTCGGCGCGCTCGACTTTGCCCCCGCACAACGCATCGTGCTGGAGAAGCGACTCTGACGGGGTTGCGAAACCACCCGCCCCGGCCCGTGCCTCAGCGCCCGTGCCTCAGCGCACCACCAGCACGAACTGCGTTGCGTGGCGCACCACGCGGGCGGCATTGGGACCGATGAGGTAGTCCTTCATCTCGGGCCGGTGCGCCGTCATCACGATCGCATCGCAACCGCTGGCATCGGCCGCGGCGAGGATCTCGCGATAGACGTTGCCGCGGCGCACCTCGGTCCCGGCCAGCATGGCGGGCGGGACATATTCAGCCGCCAGCGCCTTCAGTTCGTCGGCGGCCGACTGCATGGCCTTTTCCGCCTGGTCGGCCGGGAAGAAGCTGCCCACCACGGACATGCCGTAATCGGGGATCACCGTCATCAGATGCAGCCGGCCGCCGTATTTTTCGGCCAGATCCACGGCGACCGGCAGGGCGCGGCGCCGGGGCGGGCGATGGGCAATATCGACCGGGACGAGAATGGACTGAAACATGTGCTTCCTCCGATGTTCAGGCGGCCTGCGCCGCGGACGCTGCGGCAGCCTTGTCCCGCCGGCGCCGTTGCAGGGCGACGACCAGTCCCAGCAGCAGCAGCGCGGGGATGTAGAAGACCTCCTTGGGCATCCTGTCGCGCCGGGTAAGGATCCGTTCGACGACCACCGGGTTGTCGGGGTTGAACGTGTCGAATTCGCGGTCGAATCGCTCTTTCAGATCCTTGTCCGGGAAGTTCCACGCAAAGCCGTCGAAGATCATCCTGCCATCGGCTTCGTAGGCATTGATGCCGACCGCCAGCAGACGGTCCTCACCGCTGCCCTCCTTCGGCCCCAGCACGATCTGGATGTTGGTCTGGGTCAGCTTGTCGGGGTTGTCGAAATCCGGTCCGACGATCCTGAGCCGGACGACTTCCCCTTCGGGCAGCTCTTCGAGGATGGCAGCCGTCTCCGCCCCCGGGCGGGCCTCGTAGGGCGGCTCGATCATGTCCAGCCAGAAACCGGGCCGGAACAGGGTGAAGGCCACCAGCAGCAGCGCCGCCGATTCCCAGATGCGGCTGCGGGTCAGAAACCAGCCCTGCGTTGCCGCCGCGAAAAGCAGCATCGCGATCACCGCGGTGATGAAGACGAACACCGCCTTGACCGGCCCCACGTCGATCAGCAGCAGATCGGTGTTGAAGATGAACAGGAAGGGCAGGAGCGCGGTGCGGATGTCATAGGCAAAGCCCTGCACGCCGGTCCTGATCGGATCGCCACGCGAGATCGCCGCCGCCGCATAGGCCGCAAGCCCCACGGGCGGGGTATCGTCAGCCAGGATGCCGAAATAGAACACGAACAGGTGCACGGCCACCAGCGGCACGATCAGCCCGGATTTCGCGCCCAGCGCCACGATCACCGGCGCCATCAGCGACGACACCACCAGATAGTTGGCCGTGGTCGGCAGGCCCATGCCCAGGATCAGCGACATGATCGCCACCAGGATCAGCATGACCAGAAGATTGCCGCCCGAGAGGAACTCGACCAGCTGTCCCACCATGGCATGGGCTCCGGTCAGGGAGATCGCGCCGACGATGATCCCCGCGGCCGCCGTGGCGATGCCGATGGAAATCATGTTGCGCGCGCCCGAGATCATGCCCTCGACGGTCTCCCGCACGCCGCGGGCGAAATTGGCGCCCACGTTGCCTTCGCCGCGGAACAGGCCCTTGATCACGTGCTGGGTGGTCGAGATGAAGATCATCGCCAGGCAGGCGTAGTAGGCCGACAGCGCCGGCGACAGCTTGTCGGGGGTCGGCAGAATCGCCCACAGCAGGATGACGATCGGAAGCAGGAAATAGAGGCCGGTCACGGCGGTCTTGCCCGCCTGCGGCAACTCGGTGATCGGCGCGTCGGGATCGTCCACCTCCAGATCGGGGACCCGCGACGCGATCCAGATCAGCACCAGATAGGCGATCAGCGCCATCAGCGCGGCGGCACCAAAGCCGGTTCCCGGCAGGAAGGGACCGATGAAGATCATCAGGTAGTTGGCCGCCAGGATCAGCAGCGCCACACCGATGAACCCGCCGATGGTGTTGGCCAGCTTCTGCAGGAGACCCAGCGACGAAGGCCGCTTCGGCAGGCCCTTGAGGTCCAGCTTGCAGGCCTCGAGATGCACGATGTAGACCAGCGCGATATAGGAAACCAGCGCCGGGATCAGCGCGTGCTTCAGCAGCGTGGTGTAGGGAACCCCGGTAAATTCCGCGATCAGGAAGGCCGCAGCCCCCATCACCGGCGGGGTCAGCTGGCCGTTGGTCGAAGCCGCCACCTCGACCGCGCCGGCCTTTTCCGGGGTGAAACCGGTGCGCTTCATCAGCGGGATGGTGAAGGTGCCGGTGGTCACCACATTGGCGATGGACGAGCCCGAATAAAGCCCCGACAGCCCCGAGGCGATCACCGCGGCCTTGGCCGGCCCGCCGCGCAGATGCCCCAGCAGGGCAAAGGCGATCTTGATGAAATAGGCCCCCGCGCCGGCCTTCTCCAGGATGGCTCCGAACAGCACGAAGAGGAAGATCATCTGCGCCGAAACGGCCAGCGGCTTGCCGAAGACGCCCTCTTCCTGCATCCAGAAATGCCACATCCCCTTGGTGAAGCTGGCCCCGCCCCAGTTGCCCCCGCCGATGAAGGCATAGGCCATCAGGATCCCCGCCACCACCACCAGCGGCAGACCCAGCGACCGGTAGACGGCAATCGCCAGTACGGCCACGCCGATCACCGCGACGGTCATGTCCACGGGGATCAGCGGATCGGAAAAATCTCCGGCCCGGTTGGCGATGTTGGTATCCATCAGGATCATGTAGAGAATGGTGCCCGCGCCCAGGAAAATGAGCCCCCAGTCATAGGCGGGGATATGTTCGCGGCTGGCCCTTTTCCACAGCGGATAGGACATGATCGCCAGCACCAGCGCGAACATGAGGTGGATCTTGCGGGAAATCGAGAGGTTGCCGATGAACTGAAAGAATTCGATGCCGGTCGCCACGGTCAGGTCGGAAGGCAGGGTCGAGGCGATGTAGAGCTGATACAGCGCCCAGGTGAAGCACAGGACCGGGATCAGCGGCCGCTGCCAGCCGGTGGGATTGCGCGCCCCGGTTTCCACCTCGGCGGCAAGAGCCTCTGCCTTGGAAACATTCGCGGCATCAGACATGGTTACCTCCCCCTCCATGCCCGGTCCGGGGCATCGTTACGCACGGCTCCGGGCATTCCGGCCGCCTTCAGGCGGTTTCGCAATCGTTTTCATGCACGAATGGGACCGGCGGGAATCCCGCCGGTCCGGTTTTCCGGACGGATCGCTTACATCCAGCCCTTTTCCTTGTAGTACTTCACCGCACCCGGATGCAGCGGCGCGGACAGGCTGTCCCTGATCATCTGCTGCGGATCGAGGTTGGCGAAGGCCGGGTGCAGCTTCTTGAACTGGTCGAAGTTCTCGAACACGGACTTGACCACGGTGTAGACGACATCCTCGGGCACGTCGGCACGGGTCACGAAGGTGGCGCCGACGCCGAAGGTGGTGATGTCTTCCTTGTTGTTGTACATGCCGGCGGGGATCACGGCCTTGCGGTAATAGGGCGTGTCATTGACCAGCTTCTCGATTTCCGGCGACCAGGCGTTGACCAGGTGCGACGGGCACGAGGCCAGCGTTTCCTGGGTCAGCGCCGAAGGATGGCCGACCAGCCAGAAATAGGCGTCGATCTTGTTGTCGCACAGCGCCGCGCCGGTTTCCGACGACTTCATCTGTGCCGCCAGGGCCAGATCCGAACGCTTCCAGCCCATGGTCTTTTCGATCACCTCCCAGGTGCCCAGGGTGCCGGAACCGGGGTTGCCGATGTTCACCCGCTTGCCCTTCAGGTCGGTGATGTTCTTGATGCCGGAATCGTCGCGGGCGATGATCGTCACCGGCTCGGGGTGAACCGAGAAGACCGCGCGAAGTTCCTTGAACGGGCCCTTCTCGGCGAATTTCGAGGTGCCGTTATAGGCGTGATACTGCCAGTCCGACTGGGCGATGCCGAAGTCCAGCTCACCCGAGCGGATGGTGTTGATGTTGTAGATCGACCCGCCCGTGGATTCGGCCGAGCAGCGGATGCCCGTCTCCTTGTAGGTCTTGTTGACGAGGCGGCAGATGGCCCCGCCGGTCGGGTAATAGACGCCGGTCACGCCACCGGTGCCGATCGAGATGTAGCGCTGTTCCTGCGCGGCCCCGGCCCCTGCGGTGAGGGCCAGGATCGCGCCGGCTGCGAAGATCTTTGTCAGTTTCATGTCGTTCTCCCTTGTTGGTTCAGGTCAATGAAATCGTTTCCGACTGGATGGCCGTGCCCGGTCGGGGCAGTTCGTTTTTCCCCATATCAGCCGGGCAGGCCGGAAGGCCGGTCGTCAGAATGCGCTGTCGTAGTCCTCCCTGTCGAGCGAACGGGCCGGGGCGGTGAAACAATTGTCACACCAAACCCGTTCCGCTGCATGTTGCAACGTCTCGAAGGATCAGGCAAGTGCGCCGTTGCCCTCGTAAGCCATTGCGATTGCGTCACAATCCGAAGAAATGACTGAAACACCCTGTTTCAGAAGCCGCTTTCCCGCCCGCATCTTCCCGATCGGGGCGGGGCCGGAACCGGCCGGGACGGGAATCGGCAGGGCCGGGAGCATCTCCGACAGGGCCGCAAACCGAACGATCCGGCCGGGCGCAAAGCGGGAGCGCCAGGAAATTGGTATCGATCTGTCGCAAGACGGCCCGTCGATACATTCCGCGACATTTCGCGACAAAGCCCTTCTTTCACGACCGCTCTGCCGCACTAGATGTAAGGCAGAAAGGCGGCTGATCCGGGTCGTCCCTCCGGACGCCGCCGACACCCCGTCCTGCCGGATCCGGCAGCGACAATTCAAGGAGAACCGGAGATGACACCGACAAGACCGACTGCATGGATCGGACGCGTCGCCCGCCGGGCGGCACTGCTGCCGGCGGCGCTGCTGGCCAGTCCGGCGCTGGCCGACCCGGACAAGTATGGCGGCTATGGCGACCACATGATGTGGGGCTATGGCGGCGGCCTGATCGGCGGGCTCTTCATGCTGGTGTTCTGGGGCGCGCTGATCGCGGTCATCGTGCTGGCGGTGCGCTGGCTGAGCGACGGCAGCAGCGGCAGCAGCGGCCAGCGGCGCGGCGGCGACCGCAGCACCGACGCGCTGGAGATCCTGCGCCAGCGCCTGGCGCGCGGCGAAATCGATCCCGAGGAATATGCCGCCCGGCGCAAGGTTCTCGAAGAGTAGCGCCGGCAATGCGTCAAGTCCCGCGTCACCCCGGCCGGGGTGACGCCCCCCGGGCGGGCCCGTCAAACACCGCGGCGGGCATCGGGGCCGGCCCTGGTCACAGAACCCCGCGCACGCGCCACAGTTCGGGAAACAGCTCGACCTCCAGCATCCTGCGCAGGTAGGGCACGCCGCTGGTGCCGCCGCTGCCGCGCTTGAGCCCGATGACCCGTTCGACCGTCGTCACGTGGTTGAAGCGCCAGCGGCGGAAGTAATCCTCCAGATCCACGAGCTTTTCCGCCAGTTCGTAGAGATCCCAGAACCGGGCGGTGTCGCGATAGACCATCTCCCATGCGCGCTGCACCTGCGGGTCGGGGCGGTGTGGCTCTCGCGTCCTGAAGATCTCGGGGGCGAAAACCGCGCCGGTCCGGGCCGACAGCGCCTTCAGCGCGACGTGATACAGGGACGGGCGCGCGAGTTCCTCCTCGAACCGAGCCACCAGGTCGGGGCGGTGTTCGTGAACCTTCATCATCGCCAGGTTCCGGTTGCCCAGCGCATATTCGATCAGCCGGTACTGGTACGACTGGAACCCGGATGAATTGCCCAGCGATTCGCGAAAGGTGGTGTAGTCGCTGGGCGTCATGGTGCGCAGCACGTCCCAGGCCGAGTTGAGCTGATCGAAAATCCGCGCCACCCGCGACAGCATCTTGAAGGCGGGCCGGAAATCGTCCTGCCCGAGCAGTTCCCGCGCCGCCGCGATCTCGTGCAGCACCAGCCGCATCCACAGTTCGCTGGTCTGGTGCTGGATGACGAAGAGCATCTCGTCATGGGCGTCGGTCAGGGGGTGCTGGGCCGACAGGACCGCGTCGAGATCCAGATAGTCGCCATAGCTCATGCCCTCGCGAAAGGACATCCTGGCGCCATCTTCGGATGGATCGAAAGGCTGGCTCATGGTCTTTCCTCAGTTCAGCAGTTCGGCGACAAGCGGGCTGTCGGTGCGGGTCAGGCCGGCAACCACGGTGAAATGGTTGCGCCCCGGTTCATAGATGTCCTTCACGCCCCGTCCCTGCCAGCATTCCGCGGCCAGGCGGTTCTGGCGCAGGAATTCGGGCCGCTCGGCCGCTCCGACCCAGAAGGTGACGGCGGCCGCGCCCCGGCGGCGATGCAGGACCGGGCTTTCGGATGCGGCCTCTTCGGGGGTGAGGCGCAGGATTTCGTTCATCCGTGTCTCCAGAAGCGGGCGCAGGTCGTGAACGCCGCTGATCGGAACCACCTTTTCCACCCGGTCCAGAACGTCCGCGCGAAGCGGGCTGTCGTCGCAGATCATCCGCGCGACCAGGTGCCCGCCCGCCGAATGCCCGGCCAGGCGCAGCGGCCCCCCCACCCTTTCGGCGACGAAGGTCACGGCCTGCCCGATCTCGCGGGTGATGCCGGAAATCCGCGCCTCCGGCGCCAGCGTGTAGCCGGGCACCGCAACCGCCCAGCCATGCCCCAGCGGCCCGGCCGCCAGATGCGACCAGAAGGACTTGTCGAGCTTGTGCCAGTAACCGCCATGCACGAACACCACCACGCCCCTGGCCGGGCCTTGCGGCCGGAACAGGTCGATCCGGTTGCGCGCCCCCGCTCCATAGGCAAGGTCCAGGTCCACCCGCCCCGACCGTGCCATGTCTTCGCGGAAGAGCGCCCCCTCGCGCGCCCATTGCTGCGGCAGGTCGGCGGATCCCGGCACATGGCCGGAATTGTCGAAAGCATCGTCCCAGTCGATCATCCTGTCCTCCCTGCGGCGCCGGCTCACGGCCCGCCCGCCGCGTGGCAGGACAGTAGGGCCACCCGGAATCTCCTTCAAGCCTGAAATTTCAAGCTTGAAATACATCAGGAGCCGGGTAACCTGACGCAAGCGACGCACCGAGCCACGTCAATCAGGGGGAACTCTCGCATGTCGAACAAGGTCATCCAACCCGAAGGCTGGGCCAGGCCCAAGGGTTATGCAAACGGCGTTCTGGCGCCGGACGGTCACCTTTTCGTTGCCGGCCAGGTGGGGTGGAATGCCGATCAGGTCTTCGAACACCATGATTTCATCGGCCAGATGGAGCAGGCCCTGCGCAACATCCTCGCCGTGGTCGAAGCGGCCGGGGGCCGGCCCGAGCATATCACCCGGCTGACATGGTTCGTGACCGACAAGACCGAATACCTGTCGCGCCAGGCCGAGATCGGCGCCGCCTATCGCCGCGTCATGGGGCGGAATTTTCCGGCCATGTCGCTGGTCGTCGTCGCAGGCCTGGTCGAGGACGGCGCGCTGCTGGAAATCGAGGCGACCGCCGTCATCGCCTGACCCCGCGCCCGATCCCGGGCGGAAAATCCGTGCCAGGGCACATGTGCCGATGCATGATCGGGCCAACCCGTCACCAGCCCGGATTCGCCCGCGATGACCCGACGCGACACGACCCCCCGCACGACGCCCTTCTGGTGGGAAGATGCCGGCCCTCCCGCCGCGACCGAGGCCGCGCCGCTTCCGGCCGAGGCCGATCTGGTCATCGTCGGCGGCGGCCTGACCGGGCTTTCCGCCGCCCGCACCGCGGCGCGCAGGGGCAGGCAGGTCGTGGTGCTGGATGCGCGGGCGCCGGGGATGGGCGCCAGTTCGCGCAATGGCGGCATGGTGGGCGGAGGCCACAGGCTGTCCCTGGATGCCCTGAGCGCGCGTTTCGGCGCCGAAACCGCCGCGGGCCTGCTGCGCGAGGCCTACCTGGACAGCGCGGCATTCGTCGAGCGCCTGATCCGGGATGAAGCCATTGATTGCGACTACCGGGTGACCGGCCGGTTCCGCGCCCTGTGGAGATCGCGCGAATACGACCCGGTCGCGCGCGAACTCGACCGCCTGCAGGCCCTGATGCCGCTCGAGGCGTGGATGCTGCCGCGCGCCCGTCAGCACGAGGAAATCGCAAGCGACCTCTATCGCGGCGGCGTGATCTACCCCCGGCACGCGGCGCTGAACCCGGCCGGATGGGTCGCGGGCCTGCGCGACGCCGCGCAGCGCGCGGGGGCGCTTGTCCAAGGGGATACGCCCGTGACCGGCATCGGCCGGACCGCCACCGCCTTCACCGTCCGGACGACGCGCGGCCCGATCCGTGCGGGTGACGTGCTGATCGCCACCAACGGATATACCGCCGCCCCGTTCCACCGCTTCCGCCGCGCCATCATCCCGGTCCCCTCGTTCATCGTCGCGACCGAAGTTCTTGGCCGCGACCGGGTCCGCAGCCTGATCCCGCATGGCCGCATGATCGTCGAAACCCGCGAGCGCCACTGCTATTTCCGCCCCTCGCCCGATGGCCGGCGAATCATCTTCGGCGGCCGCGCCGCAATGTTCGACGCCCCCGAAGCACTCGTCCGCCGGCAGATGCGCGCGCTTCTGGTTCAGGTCTTTCCGCAACTGAAAGGTATCCGCCTGACCCACAGCTGGCGCGGCCGCACCGGCTTTACCTTCAACTTCCTGCCGGCGGTCGGCCAGATGGGCGGACTTTGGTACGCAATGGGCTATTCCGGCAGCGGAAATGCAATGGCGCCGTGGCTGGGCCACAAGGCCGCGCTGCGCATCCTCGGCGACCCGGAAGGCGAAACCGCGTTCTCGCGCACCGGTCTGCCGACGCGATGGTGGCACCCCGGCCCGGCATGGTTCCTGCCCCTTGCCGACGTCACCTTCCGCTTCCGGGATCTTCTTGCCGGGATCGGGCGCGGCACCTGACCCTCCACCTACCGCCCCTGCGGCCCGCGCGCCCCGGCCGCGCGACCACGTCCGGTTTCCAAAGCCGGTCGGACGCCTTAGAACGGCAGCATGCTGATCTTCGTCCGACAGTCGCTTGCCTTCATCGCGGTGCCCAAGACGGGCACCACCGCCATCGAAATGGCGCTGCGACCAAAGGCCGACATCGTCTTCGGAAAGCGCCTCAAGCACGTCACCGCGCAACGGTTTCATGCCCGCATCGCCCCCTTCCTGGCGGAAACCTTCGACCTGCACCCCGAGCGCTTTGCCGTGATGCGCCACCCGGAAGAACAGATCCGGAGCTGGTACCGCTACCGCCGCCGCGAGGGCATCGAGGGCCGCAAGGTGAGTACCGGCGGCATGAGCTTCAACGAGTTCGTCGAGGCGGTCATCTCGGACCATCCGCCGCCCGTCGCCGGGATCGGCAGTCAGCTGGGCATGCTGACCTCGCCCCGGGGCGAGGTTCTGGTCCATCACCTTTTCGCTCACGAACGCCCCCTGAAACTGCGCGCCTTCCTCAACGACCGTTTCGGCGAGAATATCGTGCTGAAGGAGAGGAACGTCTCGCCCCCGGTCGAGGCGCCGCTCGACCCGGCGGTCCGCGCCAGGCTGCACGCGGCCAGAGAGGCGGAATTCGCCCTTTACGAACGGCTCGTGAAAGCGGACGGATACCTGCGGACAGAGCTGCCCTGAGCGGGCAAAACCGTCTTTTCATTTCACCGGGACTGGTCTATAGGCGCAGCTTCACGCGGGGTGACAGCCTTGGAGGGACCCCGCCCAGACATGGAGAAACGACATGGCGACTGAGATTCCAGATCTCGAAGCCCAGGAACGGACGGGGACAGGCAAGGGCGCCGCTCGTCAGGCCCGCCGCGACGGCATGGTTCCGGGCGTTGTATATGGCGGCGACAAGGATCCGCTGCCGATCCAGATCCCCTTCAACGCGCTGGTCAAGCGCCTGCGCGCCGGGCGGTTCAAATCAACCCTGTTCAACCTCAAGGTCGAAGGGCATGACGATGTGCGCGTGATCTGCCGCGACGTACAGCGCGACGTGGTCAAGGATCTTCCCATCCACATCGACCTGATGCGCCTGCACCGCAATTCCAAGGTCAACCTGTTCATCCCCGTCCAGTTCGACGGCGAGGACTCCTGCCCCGGCCTGCGCAAGGGCGGCGTCCTGACCGTCGTCCGCCCCGAGGTGGAACTGGTGGTCACCGCCGGCAACATCCCGTCCCGGATCACCGTCGATCTTTCCCGGCTCGACATCGGCGACTCGGCGACCATCTCGATGGTGGACCTGCCCGAGGGCGCACAGCCCACCATCGACCGTGATTTCGTGATCGCCACGATCTCGGCCCCGTCCGGCCTGCAGGCCGACACGGAAGAGGGCGAGGAAGCGGTGGAAGAGGAAGCTGCCTCGGAAGAATGAGCCGCGTATCGCGCGTTCACGCGGATCGGGCGGGGCCGCATGCGGCCCCGCCTTTTCGTTCCGTCGCACGAACGGACCGGAACATCGGACTGGAACAACGGACTGGAACGCGGGGCGGTTTCAGGGCATCAAGGGGCGCGTCGCGGCCTTGTGGCGAGGTGAGGCATGAAACTCTTTGCGGGTCTGGGCAATCCCGGGGCGAAATACGCCCGCAACCGGCACAATATCGGCTTCATGGCGCTGGACCGAATCGCCGAGGACCACGGTTTCGGCCCCTGGAAAGCCAAGTTTCGCGGCCTCGCCTCGGAAGGCCGCCTGAACGGGGAGAAGGTGATCCTTCTCAAGCCTCAGACCTTCATGAACCGTTCCGGCGAGTCGGTGGGCGAGGCGATGCGCTTTTTCAAGCTCGCCCCCCCGGACGTGGTCGTCTTCCATGACGAGCTCGACCTTGCCCCGGGCAAGGTCCGGGTCAAGACCGGCGGGGGACATGCGGGCCACAACGGGTTGCGATCGATCCATGCCCATATCGGCCCTGACTACGTGCGGGTCCGCCTCGGCATCGGGCATCCCGGCCGAAAGGAACTGGTTACCGGCTACGTTCTCGGCGATTTCGCCAAGGCCGACGGCGACTGGCTGGAAAACCTGCTGAGGGGGGTCTCGGACGGTGCAGCCTGCCTGGCGGCAGGCGACCCCTCGCGGTTCATGAACGCCGTGGCGCTGCGGACCTCGCCGCCAAGGTCCTCGGGCGGCGACAAGGGCGGACCCGCCCCGCGCAAGGCGGCTGAAACGAGCGGAGTTTCGCCCGAGGAAGGCAAGAGACGGCAGACCGGGGAAACGGCGGCGCCGGATACACGCACCCCCCTGCAGAAGCTGATGGACAGGTTCCGCTGAACCGCCCGCCCGATCGAGGCACGCCGAAATGTTCCTCGAAGCCGGCGAAATCCTGTAGGCTGAGATCATGGAACCCGAAGCCCCTGTCAATGTCCTGGGCGACCCGCTGGCCCCCTGTTCGACCGATCCCCTGACCGGTTTCTTCCGCGACGGCCATTGCAACACCTGCGCCGCGGACACCGGCAGTCACACGGTCTGCGCGGTGATGACCGACGAATTCCTCGCCTTCTCGAAATACGTGGGAAACGACCTCAGCACGCCGCGGCCGGAATTCGGCTTTGCCGGGCTGGAACCCGGCGATCAATGGTGCCTGTGCGCCGCACGTTTCCTGCAAGCCTACGACGAGGGCTGCGCGCCGCAAGTGAGGCTGGAAGCCACTCACAGGCGGGCGCTCGAGATCGTGCCGCTGCATGTGCTGCGCGCTCAGGCGCTGCGGCGCGACTGATCCGTCGCCTTTTCCTTTTCGCGGCCGCCCAGCTCGTCAAGAATCAGGTCCTCGATGAACAGGCTCAGCAGCTGCGGGCGGCTGCTGACCCCGGCCTTGCGATAGATCGCGTTGGTCTGCGCCTTCACCGTACCTTCGGAGGTCGCGCGCAGCGACGCGATTTCCTGGATGGACATGCCCTTGAGCGCGAAGAAGGCGACGTCGCGTTCGGCCGGCGTCAGGCCCCACTCGGAGAAGCGCTCCTGCATCAACTCCATGAAGGCGCCCGACGCGGCGCGCAGCTGGGCCCTGGCCTTTGCCGCGTCGCGGATCGAGTGACGAACCACGAGCGCACCGAACACGACCCCCAGAACAAGGCCAACCGCCGCGCCGATCTCCATGAATTCGTAGAATTCCCACCGGACCGGGGGAACCGGCAGCTGCAGGACGGAAACGACGATATCCTGAATGAAGAAGGCCGCCGCAGACACTTGCAGGGCAAGCAGGCCGAACAACAGGTACCGATTGGTCATGCGTCGCGCCCGCCCAGCCGGTGATCAGTCATCGCCACCACCGTGGCCTTCTCCTCCGCCACCGCCGCCGGCGCCATCTCCGCCGCCGTCCGAATCGCCGCCATGTCCATCCCCCGGACCGCCGCCGTGGCCATCACCGGACCCGTCGCCATCGGACCCGCCGTCAGAATCGCCATCGTCACCACCGGAATCGCCACTGCCCGAATCCCCGCTGCCCGAATCGCCACTGCCCGAATCGCCACTGCCGGTATCGCCGCCGTCATCACCGCCGGAATGTCCGCCATGACCGTCGCTGTCGCCGTCATGCCCTTTCCCCGGATCGCCATCGCCTGAATCGTCATCGCCCTGTCTGCCCGTGCTGGCCGCCTCGACCGCCGAGGCTTTTTCACGACCGAAAAGCCCCATCAGCGAGAAGCCGGGCTCGACATCATCCGTGACCGGAGTCGAATAGTCCCGCATGATCAGGCCGGTTCTGGGATTGAACACGATTTCGCGGCTGGCCGTCGGACTTTTGGCCACGATCCGCCCACGGCCAAGAAGGGTGCGGCTGATCTCGATCCGCGTGAAGCCCTGTGCACGCAACTGCGCAGCGATCTTCTCGCCGATCCTGTCGGCCAGTGCGGGCGTCGCCAGCGCCGCCAATGCCAAAGCTGCCATCAATCTTCTGACCATCTCAGCCACCCTTATGCCGGCAACCTGCCCCGTGGCAAGCCCCCGGCCCATTCTTCGGAGTACGGGGCGCCCCGGAAGGCGCCCCTGTTTGTGGTGCTGCGAACGCCGGGATCAGTCGTGCCCGCCTTCGCCGTCACCATCTCCGTCGCCGTCGCCTTCACCGTCGCCATCACCGTGGCCACCGTCGGAATCGCCGCCGCCGTTGCCACCGTTGCCGCCGCCATTGCCGCCATTGCCGCCGCCGTTGCCGCCGCCGTTGCCGCCATTGCCGCCGCCGTTATCGCCACCGTCATGGCCATCGTCGTCGCCACTGTCGTGACCGCTGTCGTGATCGCTGTCATCACTGCTGTCATCACCGCTGTCGTGACCATCGTCATGGTTGTCGTCATCGCCCATGCCCATGGTTCCGGTGCCCGTACCGGTGCCAGTCCCGGTACCCGTACCCGTACCCGTGCCGGTACCCGTACCCGTGCCGGTGCCAGTTCCCGTACCCGTGCCAGTGCCGGTGCCAGTTCCCGTACCCGTGCCAGTGCCAGTGCCGGTGCCAGTTCCCGTACCCGTGCCAGTGCCGGTGCCAGTCCCGGTTCCCGTGCCGGTCCCGGTGCCGGTTCCGGTGTCAGTCCCGGTGCCAGTTCCGCTGTTCTTGGTGGTAGCCATGCCGGCTTCGGCGCGGCTTCCGGGGGTCACCGCCGCTGCGTTCGTCACCTGTGCACCGCCATTCATGGCCTGCTCGGCCAGCGCGCGACCCAGGCCCAGCTGACCGACGGAATTCGGCGTTGCGGCAACTGCCAGACCGGCCGCTCCACCCATCAACATCGCAATCGCGGAAATAGTGAAAACCTTCTTCATCGCTTCTACTCCATGTTCTGTTCGCTGACGGCATCACTGCGCCGACCACGTGCAGAAAACGACGAAAACCCCACCCCGGGAATCGGGGATCGGTTTAGATCACCATGGGTAAACGGTTGGGAAAAGGGAATAAACTTGAGTTTATGGGCGGGTATTCATCAACTTTAGGCCGGTTGAGCGGCAATATGGGAGAAAATCCCCACTCCTGCCGCCGACCGGACATGAAAATGCCGGCATTCCCCTGCCGCGCATAGCCATCACGAGTCGGCGCCTCCGGCCGGACACGATCGGCCCGCGAACCGACTCAATCCTCCACGTCGCGACCTTCGGTGTCGGACATGTCGAAGCCGAGATATTTCGCCACCGTGTAGATGTCCTTGTCGCCGCGCCCGCACATGTTCATGCAGATGATGTGATCCTTCGGCAGATCGGGGGCGATCTTCATCACATGCCCCAGCGCATGGCAGGGCTCGAGCGCGGGAATGATGCCCTCGGTCTCGCAACTGAGCTGAAAGGCCGCCAATGCCTCCTTGTCGGTGATCGAGACATACTCCGCGCGCCCGACCTCGTGCAGCCAGGCATGTTCGGGCCCGATACCGGGATAGTCGAGTCCGGCCGAGATCGAATAGCCTTCAAGGATCTGCCCGTCCTCGTCCTGCAGAAGGTAGGTGCGGTTGCCGTGCAGCACCCCCGGCCGCCCCCCGGTGAGCGAGGCGCAGTGCTCCATCTTCTCGTTCACGCCGCGGCCCCCCGCCTCGACCCCGATGATGCGCACCGATTCGTCGTCGAGAAACGGGTAGAACAGCCCCATGGCGTTCGATCCGCCGCCGATCGCCGCAATGATGGTATCGGGCAGCCGGCCCTCGGCCTCGAGCATCTGGGCCTTGGCCTCCTTGCCGATGATCGACTGGAAATCGCGCACCATCGCCGGGTAGGGATGCGGGCCGGCCACGGTGCCGATGCAGTAGAAGGTGTCACGCACATTGGTCACCCAGTCGCGAAGGGCGTCGTTCATGGCGTCCTTCAGCGTGCCGCGGCCCGAGGTGACCGGGATCACCTCGGCCCCCAGCAGACGCATGCGGAACACGTTGGGCGCCTGCCGGCGCACGTCATGGGCGCCCATGTAGACCACGCATTTCAGACCGAACTTGGCGCAGACCGTGGCCGTGGCCACGCCATGCTGTCCGGCGCCGGTTTCGGCGATGATCCGGGTCTTGCCCATGCGGCGGGCCAGCAGGATCTGGCCCAGCACGTTGTTGATCTTGTGGGCGCCGGTGTGGTTCAGCTCGTCCCGCTTGAAATAGATCTTCGCCCCGCCCAGCCTCTCGGTCAGCCGTTCGGCGAAATAGAGCGGGGAGGGACGGCCCACATAGTGCTTCCACAAATCGTCCATCTCGGCCCAGAAGGACGGATCGTCCTTCGCGCGGTCGTATTCCTCCTCCAGCGACAGGATCAGCGGCATCAGCGTTTCCGACACGAACCGCCCGCCGAAGATGCCGAACCGGCCACGCTCATCGGGACCGTTCATGAAACTGTTGAAAAGATCGTCGGCCATGGAAACCTCGTGCCCGTTTCCCCTGTCCTAGAACGCCCGACCGGCAAGGGCAAGCAAGGCGTTTCGAAACGCCTTGCCGACGCGGTTTCGAAACCGCGTCTCTCCCGCCATCCCGTCAAGCCGCTTCGAAGCGGCTTGCTCAAGGGCTTTCGAAAGCCCTTGAGAGGTGGGGCGGTGGATGGGCAGGGCGTTGCAGAAGATGACGAAGTGGCCTCCGTTCTCGAGTACCTGAAAGCCGCGACGCTCGATTTCGCGGAGGAAGGCCTCTCGCCCGACAAGGCGTTCAACATCGCGCACCTGGCGCTTGACGATGCCGCCGCGCCGGGCTGATGACGAGGCGAAGATCTGAGTCAACCAGGCCTCGGGGGTCAGATGTTCGGGCAGTCGGGACATGTCCCGACCATGGCACAGCGTGGTTGACGACAGGTTAACCGCGCCGCGCCTCCGCGGCCGCCTCCACGAAGGCGCGGATCAGCCGGGCATCCTTCACCCCCGGGGCGCTTTCGACCCCCGAGGACACGTCCACCTGCCGCGCCCCGGTCACACGCACCGCCTCGGCCACGTTTGCCGGCGTCAGCCCGCCGGCCAGCATCCACGGCCGGCGCCAGTATTTTCGCCCCGCCAGCAACTGCCAGTCGAACATGAGCCCGTTGCCGCCGGGCAGGTCCGCCCCCGCCGGCGGCTTGGCATCGATCAGAAGCTGATCTGCCACATCCGAGTAGGCATCGATCGCCGCCATGTCGGCCGCACCGGCCACGCCGATCGCCTTCATCACCGGCAGGCCATAGCGCGCCTTCACCTCGGCGACCCGCTCGGGGCTTTCCCGCCCGTGCAGTTGCAGCATATCCAGCGGCACCGCCTCGGTCAGGCGGTCCAGGAAGGCATCCTCCGCATCCACGGTCAGCGCCACCTTGCACAGCCCGACCGGCACGGCCGCGGTCAGTTCCGCCGCCGCCTCGAAGGACAGGTTGCGCGGCGATCTGGCGAAGAACACGAAACCGACATAGCGCGCGCCCGCCTCGGCCGCTGCCGCGACCGCAGCGGCCGTGGTCAGGCCGCAGATCTTTACCCGGATGTCAGAGGACGGCATGGCCCGGCTCAACTCGCCTCGTCCAGAAGGGCCAGAACCTCGTCCCTGCCCTCGTTCTCGCGCCTCTTGAGGCGAGAAACCTCGCGTTCCAGCTTGCGCAGTTCGCGCGCCTTCTGCCCGGCGTCGCGGCGAATCCTGTATTCGCGCATCCATTCCCAGACGAAGCCGATCACCAGCCCCGCCGCGATGCCCGCCAGCACCACGAGGAACAGGGGCACCGTAACGCCGGGATTGAAGCCGACCAGATCGGCAAGATCACCAGGCATGAGCCTGAGCGACACCGGGTCGCGATTGGCCAGCGAAACCGAGATCAGCACGATCCCGATCACCGCGAGAAAGGCGTAGCGAACATAACGCATCTAGGCTTTTCCGTTCAGTCGATCCCTGAGCAGCTTGCCGGTCTTGAAGAACGGCACGTGCTTTTCTTCCACATGCACCGTTTCGCCCGTCCTGGGATTGCGACCAATCCGCGCGTCCCGTTTCTTGACCGAAAAGGCCCCGAACCCGCGCAGCTCGACCCTGTCGCCGCGCGCCATCGCGTTGGTGACTTCTTCGAACACGGTATTCACGATCCGCTCCACGTCGCGCTGGTAAAGGTGGGGGTTCTCGTCGGCAATCTTCTGAATCAGTTCAGACCGGATCATTGGTGGCTGTCCTCCCGAGGCAGTTTTCTTCCCTAACTGCTTGTGCCTGAAACTATAGGAACAATCGCGCCGTTCCGAAACCGGAAGTGCAGGAATATCCACGGAATTTTTCGCCTCGCCCGCAATCGGCGGATCCGTCGGCAAGATTTTGCCCGCAACCGCCCCGGGGCAGTGCCCGTCACCGCGCGCAGCCCCATGCCTCGACGGCCCTGATTCGCCCGGCCCCCAGCAGAAAGGCCCCGCGGCAGGACTGCCGCGGGGCCTTCGGTTTCCTCTTCGGCAGATCCTATTCGTCGCGCTTCAACGCGGCGCCCAGGATATCGCCCAGCGAAGCGCCCGAGTCGGACGAACCGTATTGGGCCACGGCCTCCTTCTCCTCGGCAATCTCGCGGGCCTTGATCGACAGGCCCAAACGGCGCGAACGCGGATCGACATTGGTCACGCGCACATCCACCTTGTCGCCGACCGAGAACCGCTCGGGGCGCTGTTCGGAACGGTCACGCGACAGGTCGGAGCGGCGGATGAAGGATTTCATGCCCTCGTATTCCACTTCGATGCCGCCATCCTCGATCGCGGTGACGGTCACGGTGATGACCGAACCCCGCTTCACGCCGCCGATGGCCTCGGCGAACTTGTCGCCGCCCACCGCCTTGATCGAAAGCGAGATACGCTCCTTCTCGATATCCACCTCCGACACCACCGCCTTGACGACATCGCCCTTGCGATAGTTCTGGATCGCGTCCTCGCCACGTTCGTCCCAGCTCAGATCGGACAGGTGCACCATGCCGTCGATGTCGCCCGGCAGGCCGATGAACAGGCCGAATTCGGTGATGTTCTTGACCTCGCCCTCGACCTCGGTGCCCGGCGGGTACTGCTCAGCGAAGACTTCCCACGGGTTGCGCTGGGTCTGCTTCAGCCCCAGAGACACGCGCCGCTTGGCCGGGTCGATCTCGAGCACCATCACATCCACTTCCTGCGAGGTGGACACGATCTTGCCCGGATGGATGTTCTTCTTGGTCCAGGACATTTCCGAGACATGCACCAGCCCCTCGACGCCGGGCTCCAGCTCGACAAAGGCGCCGTAGTCGGTGATGTTGGTGACCCGGCCCTTGTGCACCGAACCGATCGGGTACTTGGCCCCGACCAGATCCCACGGATCTTCCTGCAGCTGCTTGAGGCCAAGGGAAATGCGGTGGGTTTCCTTGTTGATCTTGATGACCTGCACCTTGATCGTTTCCCCGATGGAAACGATCTCGGAGGGGTGGTTGACCCGCCGCCAGGCCATGTCGGTGACGTGCAGCAGACCGTCCACACCGCCCAGATCGACGAAGGCGCCGTATTCGGTGATGTTCTTGACCACGCCGTCCACGGCATCGCCTTCCTTGAGGCGGGCGATGACCTCGGCGCGCTGCTCGGCGCGGCTTTCTTCCAGGATGGCGCGGCGCGAGACCACGATGTTGCCGCGGCGACGGTCCATCTTGAGAATCTGGAAAGGCTGCTTGAGCCCCATCAGCGGGCCGGCGTCGCGCACCGGGCGCACATCCACCTGGCTGCCCGGCAGGAAGGCGACGGCGCCGCCCAGGTCCACCGTGAAGCCGCCCTTGACGCGGCCGAAGATCGCGCCTTCCACGCGCTCGTCATTGGCGTAGGCCTTTTCGAGGCGGTCCCATGCCTCTTCGCGGCGGGCCATCTCGCGGCTCAGCACCGCCTCGCCGCGGGCGTTTTCGGTGGCGCGCAGATAGACTTCGACCTCGTCGCCCACCTTCACGTCGGGCTCTTCGCCCGGATTTGCGAATTCCTTGAGATCGACGCGGCCTTCCATCTTGTAGCCGACGTCGATGATGGCCTGGCCGTTTTCGATGGCGATGACCTTGCCCTTGACGACACTGCCTTCCTTGGGCGTGTCCATTTCGAAGCTTTCGTTCAGGAGGGCTTCGAATTCCTCCATGGATGCGCTTTGAGCCATATTGGTCTCGGTTTCCTTTTACTCGCGTTTTTCCGGCCGCGCGGTTGTCTCCGCCGGTCTTTCAGGTTTCGTTTGGTCGGCAGGCCGCGCACAAAACAAAGAGGGCCGGCTCTCCCCGACCCTGCTCGTCTCTCTTGCCCCGTGGCGTTTTCGCCTTGTCGACGAGGCGTCTATATGGCCTTTGCCCGCCGCTGGCAAGGCCCCTTCCATGCGCAAGTGACGCAGCGACATGCTCTTTCCCGTTGGCAAAACGCGCGCTGCGATTACACTCGCCGAAAAACGAACGGGGAGAAATGGCCGATGACGATATTCGAGAGTCCCTACAGCGATGTGGAGATCCGCGACATCTCGATCACCCGCCGGGTGTTCGAGGGGCTGGGTGACGACCCGGACCGGGTGGTGCTGATCGACGGACCGTCGGGGCGCGAGATGACCGCCGCGCAGTTCGCGCATGGAGTCAAGGCGCTTGCCGGGGGATTGATTGAACGGGGTTTCGGCCGGGGCAAGGTGGTGGCGCTGATGGCGCCGAACCTGCCCGAATACTGCGTGGTGTTTCACGGCGTGGCATGGTCGGGCGGCACGATCACCACCATCAACCCGACCTACACGGCACCGGAGGTGCGTCACCAGCTGAACGATTCGGGGGCCGAGATGCTGATCACGGTGGCCCCGTTCCTCGATATCGCCCGCGAGGCGGCCGAGGGCACGAAGGTGGCGGAAATCGTCGTCATCGGCGAGGCCGGGGACGCGACGCCGTTTTCCGATCTCATGGGCAGCCCGCTCGAACAGCAGGCCCCGGTCGAACCGGAGCAGGACGTGGTCGTCCTGCCCTATTCCTCGGGGACGACGGGGCTGCCCAAGGGGGTGATGCTGACCCATCGCAACCTCGTCGCGAACGTGGAACAGACCCTGGGCGCCACCGAGATCCACGACCGCGAGATGACGGTCGCCTTCCTGCCCTTTTTCCACATCTACGGGATGCAGGTGCTGATGAACGTCTTTCTGGGCGCCGGCGGCGGGCTGGTGACCATGCCGCGTTTCGACCTGGAGCAGTTCCTGACCCTGTGCGAAAGACACCGCACGCCGCGCATGTACATCGTGCCGCCCATCGCCATCGCGCTGGCCAAGCATCCGATCGTGGACAATTTCGACCTCTCCTGCGTCAACCAGGTCTTTTCCGGGGCCGCCCCCCTTGGCGGCGAGGTGGCCGATGCGGTGGGCCGGCGGCTGAACGCGACCGCGACCCAGGGCTACGGCATGACCGAGGCCAGCCCGGTCACCCACATGACCCCGGTGCACGCCAACCGCAAGGGCGCCTCGGGGGTTACCATCCCCAACACCCAGACGCGGATCGTCGATCCCGAAACCGGCAAGGATCTGGAACATGGACAGACGGGCGAGGTCTGGGTTCGCGGCCCGCAGGTGATGAAGGGCTACCTCAACCGCCCCGAAGCCACCGCCGAAACCGTCGATGCCGAGGGCTGGCTGCATACCGGCGATGTCGGCTACATGGACGAGGACGGCTACCTGTTCCTCACCGACCGGCTGAAGGAGCTGATCAAGTACAAGGGCTTCCAGGTGGCCCCGGCGGAACTGGAAGCTGCGCTTCTGACCCACCCGGACGTCTCCGATGTGGCCGTGATCGGCCTGCCCGACGAGGAGGCCGGCGAAATCCCCATGGCCTTCGTCGTCCCGGTGCCGGGCAC
>JALTNO010000114.1 GCA_027000645.1 Paracoccaceae bacterium
CACGTCGGCCGAAGCCAGCACGTCCAGCGCCCTGAGCGTGATGTCGCGCGCGGTCCCGATCGGCGTGCCGACGAAATAGAGCCCCGGCGGCAATATGACCTTGAGGTGATTCAACGCTGGACCCGCCTTTCGTGACGACTATTATCGCTCCCCGATGACAAAGCGGCGCGCAGACGCCCGAAGCGGGGAGAAGTGGTTTAAATGTTTGCCCTTTTTGCACCGGTCCGCAAGGTGACCCTGACCGTTTTCGCGCTGCTGGCAACCCTGGCCGTGGCCGGGTGCGAACCCGGCGCGATGACCCGCGGCCCCACGATCAACACCTCCAAGCCGGTTCCGGTGGCGCTTCTGGTGCCGCGCAGCTCACCCCAGTCGGGCGATGCCGTTCTGGCGCAAAGCCTTGAAAATGCGGCCAGAATGGCGATTGGCGATCTCGGGAACGTGAGTATCGACCTGCGCGTCTACGACACGGCGGGCAATCCCGACACTGCCGCCGCGGCAGCCCGCCAGGCGGTGAACGACGGCGCCAAGATCATCCTCGGACCGGTCTATGCGCAGGCTGCGAATGCCGCGGGGCTGGCGGTGCTCAACCGCAACGTCAATCTCCTGTCCTTCTCGAACAACCCGCAGATCGCCGGCGGCAACGTGTTCGTCCTTGGCCCCACCTTCGACAACACCGCGCGCCGGCTGACCGAATTCGCGGTGCGGCAGGGCAAGGGCAACATCCTCGTCATCCACGGTTCGGACCAGGCCGGGCTGCTTGGCCGCGACGCGATCATCGCGGCGATCGGCGCCAGCGGAGCAACGCTGGCGGGCACGGTCTCCTACGACCGGAACCAGCAAAGCGTGATCGACTCGATCCAGCTGATCAAGGACATGGTCGCCAGCACCGGAGCCCAGTCGATCTTCCTGACCGCAACCACTGCCGGCGCCCTGCCGCTTTACACCCAGCTTCTGCCCGAGTCCGGCATCTCGCCCGACCAGATCCAGTTCATCGGTCTGACCCGCTGGGACATCCCCGTGCAGACGCTGGAACTGCCGGGGGTGCAGGGTGGCTGGTTCGCCCTGCCCGATCCGGCCAAGATGGAACAGTTCAAGGCCCGCTACCAGGCCGCCTATGGAGGCGCGCCGCATCCGATCGGGGGGCTGGCCTATGACGGCATCGCCGCGATCGGCGCGCTGGTGGGCGCGGGCAAGGCCAATGCGCTGACGGGCGCGGCGCTGACCCAGCCCGCCGGCTTCCAGGGCGTGGGCGGCATCTTCCGCCTGCGCCCGGACGGCACCAACGAACGCGGCCTCGCCGTGGCCACGATCCAGAACAAACAGGTGGTTGTGATTGACCCTGCCCCGACAAGCTTCTCCGGCGCCGGGTTCTGACCCGGCCCACACCGCCCCCATCCTGCCGGAACCGCCGGGGCCACTGATCTGCGCACCCGAACGGATCTTCGACGCCGCCGAGGTGTGGCGAAGGATCGAGGCTGCCGCGCAATCGGCGAAGGACAACGCCGCCCTGCGCGCGGCCACGGTGGAGATCCTGCGCGAGGCAATCCGCTCGGGGCGCGCGGCAATCGCGGCGGCCTTTGCCGAAGACCCTTTTGCCGCGCGGCCGCTGACCCGCTCCTACACCTGGCTGACCGACGGGGTGGTGACGACGGTGCTGGCGGTCGGCCGGACATGGCTGCACCCCCGCCCCAACCCCACCGCGGGCGAACGTATCGCGGTGCTGGCCGTGGGTGGCTACGGGCGGGGCGAAATGGCACCTTTTTCGGATGTCGATCTGCTGTTCCTCACGCCCTGGAAGCTGACCGCCTGGGCCGAAAGCCTGATCGAATCGACGCTTTACATGCTGTGGGACCTGCGGCTCAAGGTCGGGCATTCCTCGCGCACCATCAAGGATTGCATCCGCCTGGGCGGCGAGGATTTCACCATCCGCACCGCGCTGCTGGAACAGCGGTTCCTGACCGGCGACGAAAGCCTTGCCGAGGAGCTTGACGCGCGGCTGCGCGAAGATCTCTTCAAGGGCACCGAACGCGAGTTCATCGAGGCCAAGCTTGCCGAGCGGGAAGAACGGCACCGCAAGCAGGGCCAGCGCTACATGGTCGAGCCCAACGTCAAGGAGGGCAAGGGCGGCCTGCGCGACCTGCAGTCGCTGTTCTGGATCGCCAAGTACATCTACGGCGTGCGCGACGTGGCGGAGCTGGTGCCGCTGGGCATCTTTCTGCCCGAGGAGTTCGAAACCTTCCGCCGGGCCGAGGATTTCCTGTGGGCGGTGCGGGCGCACATGCACCTGATCACTGGCCGCGCCACCGAGCAGCTGACCTTCGACCTGCAGGTCGAGGTGGCGGAGCGGATGGGCTACGAGGACCGCGCCGGACGGCGGGCGGTGGAAATCTTCATGCAGCGCTATTTCCGCGAGGCCACCGCCGTGGGCGAACTGACGCGGATCCTGCTGACCAAGCTCGAGGCCGCCCATGTCAAGAGCGCCCCGCTTCTGGAGCGCATCTTCCGCCGCCGTCCCCGCGTGCGCGCCGGCTATCGCGTGGTGCACAACCGACTGGACGTGAAGGACCCCGAAACCTTCCTCAAGGACAAGGTGAACCTGCTGCGGCTGTTCGAGGAAGCCCTGCGCACCGGGCTGCTGATCCACCCCGATGCGATGCGGCTGGTGTCGGCGAATCTGCATCTCATCGACGACGAGATGCGCAATGATCCGAAGGCGGCCAGGATCTTTCTCGACCTGCTGCTCGAGCACGGCAACCCCGAACGCGCGCTTCGCCGGATGAACGAGCTGGGCGTTCTGGCCGCCTTCATCCCCGAATTCGAGCCCGTGGTGGCGATGATGCAGTTCAACATGTATCACAGCTACACGGTGGACGAACACATCATCCAGTGCATCGCCCAGCTGGCCCGGATCGAGAAGGGCGAGTTGATCGAGGATCTGCCGATCGCCTCGGGCATCCTGGAAGAGGGCATCAACCGGCGGGTGATCTACGTGGCGCTGCTGCTGCATGACATCGCCAAGGGCCAGCCGGCGGACCATTCGATCCTGGGCGCGCAGATCGCGCGCAAGGTGGCCCCGCGGCTGGGTCTGGACGCGCGCGAAAGCGAAGCGGTGGAATGGCTGGTGCGCTATCACCTGCTGATGTCGGACATGGCGCAGAAACGCGATATCGCCGACCCGCGCACGGTGCGCGACTTTGCCAAGGCGGTGCGCACGGTCGAACGGCTGGATCTGCTGACGGTGCTCACGGTCTGCGACATTCGCGGCGTGGGGCCCGACACCTGGAACAACTGGAAGGCGGTCCTGCTGCGCGCGCTTTACCGGCAGACGCGGGTGGCGCTGGAATCGGGGATGGAGGCGCTCAATCGCGAAAACCGCGGGGTGGAGGCGCAGAAGGCGCTCCGCGAGGCTCTCTCCGACTGGCCGAAGGAACTTCTGGACAAGGAGATCGCGCGCCACTACCCGCCCTACTGGCAGGGTCTGCACGTCACCGCCCATGTGGTCTTTGCCCGGCTGCTGCGCCAGCTGGAGGAAAGCGGCGACCCGGGCGAGGTGATGATCGACCTCTACCCGGACGAGGACCGCGACGCCACGCGGGCCTGTTTCGTGATGGTGGACCACCCCGGCATCTTCGCCCGCCTTGCCGGGGCGCTGGCGCTGGTGGGGGCGAACGTGGTGGATGCCCGCAGCTTCACCAGCAAGGACGGATACGTGACCGACGCCTTCTGGATCCAGGATTCCGAGGGCCACCCCTTCGAGGCCAGCCGCCTGCCGCGCCTGACGCAGATGATCCGCAAGACGCTGCGGGGCGAGGTGATCACGCGCGAGGCGCTGCGATCGCGCGACAGGATCAGGAAGCGCGAACGCGCCTTCGAGCGGCCCACCCATATCACCTTCGACAACGAAGGGTCCGAGATCTACACGATCATCGAGGTGGACACCCGCGACCGCCCCGGCCTGCTATACGATCTGGCCCGCACGCTGGCGGCGAACAACGTCTATGTCGCCAGCGCGGTGATCGCGACCTACGGCGAACAGGTGGTCGATACCTTCTACGTCAAGGACATGTTCGGGCTGAAATACCACTCGAAGGCCAAGCAGAAGGCACTGGAAAAGAAACTCCGGCAGGCCATTGCCGAAGGGGCGGAACGGGCCGAGGGCGGCACGGGCCGGTAACGCCGCACCCGATGGCGTCGCACCCGATGGCATCGCACGGGCAGACCCTTGCCGAATGGCGGCCCGAACCGGCTTGCCCGCGCGGTTTCCGGACCGCGCGGGGGGCGGGCGTTTCGAAGCACCCCGGCCACGGATCCCTTTCGCCGCCGCCGCGAACCGGCTAATCAGGACCGAAGGGTTCGAGCAGTTCCGATCGTCAGAGGCCACCGATGAAACCCATCCGCCTGATATCCGGCTTTCTCACCGTCGGCGGCTGGACGCTGGCCAGCCGGGTTCTGGGTTTCGTCCGCGACGCGATGATCCTGGCCTTCCTCGGCACCGGCCCGGCCTATGAGGCCTTCGTGGTCGCCTTTCGCCTGCCCAACATGTTCCGCCGCTTCTTCGCGGAAGGAGCGTTCAACATGGCCTTCATCCCGATGTTCTCGAAGAAGCTGGAGGCTGGCGAGGATGCCGGGGGCTTTGCCGAGGATGCGTTTTCCGGGCTGGCGGGCGTGCTGATCGCCCTGACGCTGCTGGCGCAGGCGATCATGCCCTGGCTGATCTGGGGGCTGGCGAGCGGCTTTGCCGGGCAGGAGCAGTTCGCGCTTTCGGTCGAATTCGGGCGGATCGCCTTTCCCTACATCCTGTTCATCTCGCTGGCCGCGCTCCTGTCCGGGGTGCTGAACGCGACGGGGCGGTTTGCCGCCGCCGCCGCCGCGCCGGTGCTGCTGAACGTGATCCTGGCCGTGGCGATGGCGGCGGCGGCGGCGGTGGGGGGCGACGTGGCCCGTGCCCTGATCTGGGCGATTCCGGTGGCCGGCATCGCCCAGCTTGCGATCGTCTGGGTCGCGGCCCGGCGGGCCGGCTTTGCGCTGCGCCTGCGCCGGCCGCGGCTGACGCCGGAATTGCGCCGGCTGGTGGTCATCGCCGTTCCGGCGGCGCTTGCCGGCGGCGTGGTGCAGGTCAACCTTCTGGTCGGCCAGCAGGTGGCCAGCTATTTCGATCGCGCGGTGGGCTGGCTGTTTGCCGCCGATCGCCTCTACCAGCTGCCGCTGGGCGTGGTGGGTATCGCCGTGGGGGTGGTGCTTCTGCCCGATCTCTCGCGCCGGCTGGCCGCCCGTGACGACGACGGGGGCCGCCATGCCTTCAGCCGTGCGGGCGAGATTTCCCTTGCCCTGACCATCCCCGCGGCGGTGGCGCTGATGGTCATTCCGCTGCCGCTGGTATCGGTGCTGTTCGAACGCGGCGCCACCACCGCCGCCGACAGCGCCGCAATCGCGCAGGCGGTGGCGATCTACGGGCTGGGGCTTCCGGCCTTCGTGCTGCAAAAGATCCTCCAGCCGCTGTTCTTCGCCCGCGAGGACACCGCGTCACCCTTCCGCTATGCGGTCGTCGCCATGGTCGTGAACGCGACCCTCGCGATCAGCCTGGCACCGGCCATCGGCTGGATCGCCCCGGCCATCGCCACCACTGCCGCCGGCTGGTTCATGGTTCTGCAACTGGCCCGCGGGGCCCGGAGCTTCGGCTCCGTGGCCCGGTTCGACGACCGTTTCCACCGCCGGATCTGGCGCATCGGCGTGGCCTCGGCGGTGATGGGGCTGGCGCTTTTCGGGGGGGAGGCGGCACTCGGGGAATGGCTTGAGGCCGCCGGCTGGCGCTATGCCGCGCTGGCCGTTCTGGTGTTCACGGGCATGGCAGTGTATTTCGTGACCGGCCATCTGATCGGCGCCTTCCGCCTGTCCGAGTTCCGACAGATGATGCGCCGGCGCAGGGAGCGACAGGATGACTGACCGCAGCCTTCCCCTGACCTGCCCCGCCGGAGCGGTGCTGTTTCGCCCCGGCGAGGAGTGCCCCGGCTTTGTCCGCCTGAGATCGGGCATCATCCGCGTCACCCTGACCGCCCCCAACGGGCGCGAGCTGGTGCTTTACCGGGTGCAGCCGGGGGACGTGTGCCTGCAGACATTCGCCTGCCTGACCGAGGGCCGCCGCTATTCCGCCGAAGGGGTGGCCGAGACCGATCTTGTCGGCGAAATCCTGCCGCATGAGGAATTCAGCCGCCGCCTGGGCGAAGACCCGGATTTCCGGGCCGAGATCCTGGCCGCCGTGGCCCGCCGTTTTGCCGATTACGAACAACTGGTCGAGGACGTGGCGCTGACCGGGTTCGACGCCCGCCTTGCCCGCGCCCTGCTGCGGCTGGCCGGAGACGGCGACGAGATCGAGACCACGCATGAGGCGCTGGCTGCGGAAACCGCCTCGGGGCGGGCCTTTGTCAGCCGGAGGCTGGGGGAGTTCTCGCGGCAGGGGCTGGTGGAATCGGGGCGGCGGCGCGTGCGTCTTCTTGATCGCCGGGGGCTGGAGCGGATCGCGGCCGACGCGGACTGACCGGCCGAGGGAAGATGCGGCGAGGCGGACAGGGGGCGCTGCCCCCGTCGCGGCAGGCCGCGACTCCCCCGGAGTATTTGGGGCAAGATGAAGGAGGCAAAGAACCGTCGGGCATGGCCTGCAGGG
>JALTNO010000115.1 GCA_027000645.1 Paracoccaceae bacterium
GTCTCGGAAAGAACGGTCATGTGTTATCCCTTGCGCTTGAAGGTGCGGTTGATGATGTCGGTCCAGGGCCGGGCCGAGGGGCCCGGGCCGGGCTGCGGATGACGGGCGGTGATCTCGGGGTCGGCCTCGGCCCGCGCGGTCAGCAGCGCCGCGCGGACCTCTTCGAGGCTGGCCTCGCGTTCAAGGAAGCCTGCGGCCATCTGCGGCTGCCCGGCGAGGCGGCAGAGATCGACCACGGCGCGGGCATAGGCCATCGCCTCGGTGCGGGCGGTGGTGGGGTCCGGAGTGGCGGCGGCACGCGGTGCGTCGGGTTCTTGCACATCGCGGCCTTCACGCTCGGCGCCGTCCCCGGCCCCGTCCGGGTCTTCATCGCTTGCCGAAGACACTGCCTTGTCTGGCCCCCTTGCCCGTGCCACCGCCTCGACCACCTCGGGCGGCGCATTGCGGAAGCGGGTCACATCAAAGCTGGCAGCGATCTTCACGGGCTCCGCGAGCGTGTCGGCAAAGCCCGCGTCCACCGCCTCGGCCGCGGTGAACCAGGTCTCGGCCGCCATCAGGTGGGCCACCTCGTCCTCCGCCTTGCCCGACTTGGCAGCATAGCCCTTCACCAGCGCGCCCGCGATCTTGTCGAGCGCCTCGGCCATGGCCCGCATATCGGCGGCCGTGCCCATCACCAGCCCGGACGGGTCATGGATCATCAGGAAGGCGTTCTCGGGCATCACCACCTCATCGCCCGCCATGGCGATGTAGGAGGCGGCCGAGGCGGCGATGCCGTCGATGCTCACCGTAACGGGCCCCGCGTGGCGCTTCAGCGCATTGTAGATCGCCACCGCATCGAACACCGAGCCCCCGGGGCTGTTGAGCCGCAGGGTGAGTGCCGCATCGCCCGGCAGCCTGCCCAGGTCATTGATGAAGTCCTTGGCGGAGACGCCATAGGCGCCGATCTCGTCATGGATCGACAGTTCCGCGCCGCCATCAAGGGCGCGGATATTGTACCAGCTGTTCATGGATCAGGTTCCCTTGTTGGGTTCGGTTTGTTTCGGAAGCGTCGCCTGTGCGCCCTGCCTCTGGCTTGAGCCCTTGCCGTAGCTCAGCCCCAGCTCGGTGGCGCGGGCCGCATCCGCCGCGTTCTCGCGGTCGATCTCCTCGATGTCGTAACCGGTGGCCTCGACGGCCTTGCGGCGCGACATCAGCCCCGCCTCGATGGCCAGAAGCTGCGCCTGGATGTCCTTCAGCGGATCCACCCAGTCCCAGCGCGGCGGGATCCAGTGGACGGCCCGGGCCGCACCCATGTCGGGCAACTCCAGCGCGCCCGCCAGCACCGCCGTCTCCAGCCAGCGTTCCCAGATGGGCCGGCAGAGCTGGTGGGCGATCACCCCGTGCTGCAGCTGGCTGAAGCGGCGACGAAACTCGACGAGCTCGGCGCGCAGGCTCGAGTAGTTGGCCTGCCGCACATCGCCGGTGACCAGGTGATAGGGCAGCCCCAATGATGCCGCGATCGCCAGAAGCGTGCGATACTGGAACGC